>JBKKAE010000138.1:0-6002 GCA_046714835.1 Actinomycetota bacterium
GGCCTGCAGATAGAACGCGAAGAGCTCGAACATCGAGGTCACGGCAGTGGAGCCCGTCGCGAGCGTGGGGTCGCCGATCGACAGCGGCAGCCGCTGGGGACGGGCCCCGAACACCCCCGACTCGTAGACGAGCTGGAGCTCCTGCGCAACCGTGCGCTGGGCGAGGTTGCAGACGATGTTCGGCAGTCCGACGCCCACGAAGCAGTTCTCGACCTCCGCGAGAAGACGCGCGCTCGCCGCGATCATCAGCTCGTTCTTCGAGTAGTCGCTCACGAGTAGCTCCCGTAGTCGACCTCGCCGGAGAGCGCAGAGCCGGGCTTCAGCGAATCCCAGTGCTGCTTGCCCCACTTCTCGACGTAGTCGGCGTGCGATCCGAGGTCGTACACCCATTCCTTCAGCCAGGCCTCGAGCGTCGACGGGTCGCGCGCGATCTTGTCCCACGCGAGGTAGAACGCGTTGTCGCGGTCGTAGTAGCCCTGCGCGAAGGAGGGATGGCAGGCGAACGGCTCCTCGACCACCGCATCCACGACGATGCCGGGGATGGCGGTGCGGTTGGGGTCGCGCCGGATCACGTCGCCGTCCACGAGCTCCTCGACGACGACGATCACGCGTTCGGCGGCGAACGCGGCCTCCTTCTGGCATCCGAGCAGGCCCCAGATCTGGGCGTTCCCCTCGGGATCGGCGCGTTGGGCATGCACGATCGTCACGTCGGGCTTCAACGGCGGGACGACGTAGACCTCGGTGGCGTCCTCGTAGGGCGAGGTCATCGACACGATCTTCGGGTTCACCTTCGGGATGTCGGATTCGTAGTAGCTGCGGATCGGGAAGAACGGGAGGTTCGAGGCGCCCGCGACGTAGCGGCAGACCATCCCGAAGTGCGAGTACTCCTCGATCTCCAGCGGTTCTGGGTCTTGATCCTCGATCCGGCGGCGGACCGCGTGCAGCGATCCGACGCCGGGGTTGCCGAGCCAGGAGAAGATCAGCTTCTTCGCGACGCCCGCCCCCACCATCTGGTCGTAGACGACGTCGGGCGTCATCCGGGCGAGGGTCAGGTCGCGCTTCTTCTGCCGGATGATCTCGTGGCCGGCCGCGAAGCAGATCAGATGCGTGAATCCCTCGATCGCGACCGTGTCGCCGTCGCGGACGAGGTCCGCGACGGCGTCCTTCATCGTCGCCACCTTGGAGGTCACGACGGCCGCTCCTTGGGCGGGTCGTCGTTCGGACCTCGCAGGACGCAGAACTCGTTCCCCTCAGGGTCGAGCATCACCGTCCAGAAGCTGCCGTCCTCCTTGACGACCCGGAACGTGGTGGCACCCAGGGCGGAGAGCCGATCCACCTCCTCGCGCATCGTGGACGGAGGCGACAGGTCGAGGTGCAGCCGGTTCTTCACCGTCTTGCCCTCGGGGACCACCCAGAATTCGAGCGGCCACCCCGTGCCCGAAGGATCGCGGATCTCGACGCTCTCCTCGTCCTCACCGCTGATCTCGTAGCCGAGGACGCCGCACCAGAACTCGGCCACCCGGCGCGGATCCGCGCAGTCGACCGTGAGCGTGTCGACGAGCGAGGCCACCGCGGCGCTACGCCCCGGGAGCAGTCTCGGCGACGACCTCTTCGAAGAGCTCGAGGGCAACGCGCGCCTGGTCCTCGCGGAACACCAGCGCCGGGGACATCCGGATCGACGCCTCGCCGCACCCGAGCATCAACAGGCCACGGTCGAACGCGGCGCGTTCGACCGCGGCCGCCGTGTCGTGGTCGGGGAGCTCGATGCCGATCATGAGCCCGAGCCCCCGGACCTCGCGGATCGCGTCGTATCGGCTCTGGATGTCGAGCAGGCCGTTCGTGAGGAGCTCACCGACCTTGGCGGTGTTCTCCAGCAGCTCCTCCTGCTCGATCACATCGAGGGTCGCGATCGCCGCGGCGCAGGAAAGCGGGTTGCCGCCGTAGGTGGACCCGTGGGTGCCCTTCGTCCACGTCATCACGGAGTCCTTCGCGATCATCGCGCCGAGCGGCATACCGCTCGCGATCCCCTTGCCCGAAAGCAGGATGTCCGGCTCCACGCCGGTGTGCTCGACAGCCCACATCTTCCCGGTGCGCCCCATCCCCGACTGGACCTCGTCGGCGACCAGGAGGATCCCGTACCGGTCGCAGATGTCGCGGAGCGCCCGGAGCCAGCCCTCCGGAGGGACGATGTAGCCGCCCTCCCCGAGCACCGGCTCGACCACGATCGCGGCGACCTCCTCGGGCGCGACGATCTTCTTCATCAGGAAGCCCTCGAGATGGTCGATCGTCGGGAAGCCCTCCTCGTCGCCGCGAGGCCGGACCGGCATGTCACGTCCGTCTCCGTAGTAGGCGTGGAGCACCCCGGGCAGCAACGGACCGAACCCCGCCCGGTAGTTCACCTTCGACGCGGTGAGCGAGACGCTGCCGTAGGAGCGCCCGTGGAAGGAACCGTAGAACGCGATCACGTATTGACGGCCGGTGGACCACCGGGCGAGCTTGATCCCGGCCTCGACGGCCTCGGTTCCCGAGTTGGTGAGGAAGGACCGGGTCGGACCGGACATCGGGCTGATCTCCTCCAGCCGCTCGGCGAGCTCCGAGTAGATCGGCAGGAAGAAGTCCGAAGCCGAGTAGTGGATGAGCTCGGCCGCCTGTCGCTGGATCGCCTCGACCACCGTCGGGTGACAGTGGCCCGTCGACGTCACCGCGATCCCCGCGTTCACGTCCAGGAACACGTTGCCGTCCACGTCCTCGAGCACCGAGCCTGCGCCTCGCGCGGGCACGAGCGGGTAGGCGCGCGGGAGCGACGGCGACGTCGTGCGCGCGTCCCGTTCGAGTACTTCCCGGGCCTTCGGCCCGGGAAGCTCGGTGACCAGCTTGGGCGCCTCGGCCGCCTCGAGGCCCCCAGATCGGGATGAAGCAGACGTCACTCTTCGATCACCGTCCGGGACTGCTCGCGGAGGTACTGGGTCACGTAGTAGGGACCGCCGCCGGCCTTGCCGGTCGTCCCGGACCCCTTCCAGCCGCCGAACGGCTGGACTCCGGGCCAGGCACCGGTCGTGGCGCCCGCGCGACGGTTCACGTAGACGACCCCGGCCTGGATCTTGTCGAGCCAGTCCTCGATCTCCTTGCGGTCCTTGCTGAAGAAGCCGGCCGTCAGCCCGTAGTCGGAGTCGTTCGCCTTGTCGATCGCGTCGTCCAGCTCGTCGAACGGAGCCACCGCCAGGAACGGCACGAACAGCTCCTTCTTCCAGAGCCAGCTGTCCTCGGGGGCTTCCACGATCGTGGGCTGCACGAACAGCCCCCGTTCGAGATCGCCGTCGGTGAGTCGCTCGCCGCCGGTGATCACGTTGCCGTTCTTCTTCGCCTCACCGGCGGCCTGCTCGAACGTCGCCATCGCCTCTTCGTTCACGACGGGACCCATGAACACGTCGCGCTCGATCGGGTTGCCGACCTTCAGCTTCTCGGTCTTGTCCTTGAGGAGCTGCACGAAGTCGTCGTAGACCTCGCGCTCGATGTAGACACGAGAGTTCGCCGAGCACTTCTGGCCGGTATAGCCGAACGCGGAGCGCAGCACGCCGTCGGTCGCGAGGTCGAGGTCGGCGCTCTTCGTCACGATCGCGGGGTTCTTGCCACCCATCTCTGCGATCACCGGCTTCGGGACGTCCTGGACGAAGTTCTTGTAGATGTCCATCCCCACCGCGTAGGAGCCGGTGAACGTGATCCCGTTCACGTCGGGGTGCCGCCAGATCGCTTCGCCTACGACGATGCCTTGTCCCAGAAGCAGATGGAAGGCGCCGGGCGGCACCCCACCGTCCCGGTAGCACTCGTAGAGCTTGTAGCCCATGAGCGCCCCCTGGTTCGAAGGCTTGAGGACGACGGCGTTGCCGGCAACCAGCGCGCCGGAGGACGGCCCGCCCGCCAGCGCGAACGGGAAGTTGAACGGACTGATCACCGCCCACACGCCGTACGGTCGCATCACGTCGTAGAAGTCGCCGGCGGCTCCCATGCCCGACATCGGCGTCCGGAACCCCTCGTGCTTCTCGACCTCGTCGCAGTTCCAGCGGATCAGCTCGGCCGTCTCTTGGACGTCGCCGAGGGCCTCGAGGCGGCTCTTGCCCACCTCGAAAGCCATCAGGGCAGCGAGGTCGAACAGCCGTTCCTCCATCACGTCGGCAACCTTGCGGAGGATCCGCACTCGCTCCTGCCAGCCCATCCGCTCCCATTCCAGGGAGAACTCCTTGGCGGCCTTCACGGCGTCCTCGGCGTCCTGCGGCGACGCCTGGGAGAAGCGGCCGATGATGATGTCGGAGTCGATCGGCGAGGGCTCCTCGTACTTCTCGTCGGTCCAGCGCTCCTCGCCGTTCACGACGAACGGCCATTCCTTGCCGAGCTCGGCGCGGGCCCGCTCCACCGCCTCGTCGTAGTTGCGCTGCAGGTCCTCGTTGTCCGCGGACAGGGTCGCGTAGGTGATGCGGAACTTCTCATCGGCCATCGGGTAGCTCCTTCGGTCTCTGGGGGCTGTCGTGACGTGAGCGATGGTATCGCCGCGCGCCTCGAGCGCGCACGGCGGGATCGGGCGCAAGTTGTCGACCGAACCGAAGATTTCCGGGGATGGCCGGGCGTATGCTCGGGCTCCTTATAGATGAGGCTCGTGACCTACGACCGGAGGGGGCACCGGCGTCTGGGGGCGATCCTCGATGGAAGGGTGGTCGATCTGCCCGACGCGGTCGGGCACCCGGCCTTTCCCACCACCCTCGAGGCGTTCGTGCAGAGCAGCCGGGGGACGGTGCTGGACGCCGCCCGCGCCGCCCTCGACCGTGCAGACGTGAAGAACCACGTCGTCAAGCAGGCGCGCGTCCTGCCGCCTCTGTTCCCCCGCTCCCTGCTGATCCCCACGGCTCCCGGCAGCATCGCCGGCGAGGGCGTCGACCTGGAGCGCAGGATCGCCGGACCGGAGGAGGAGATCCCCTGGCCGGCCGGTGCTGCCTGGCTGGACTACGAGCCAAAGGTGGCGGCGGTGTTGGGTCTGGAGGCCACAGATGTGGTCGCAGACGACGTCCGCGACCACGTGTTCGGCTACACGCTCGTCAGCGACTGGGTCGCGAAGGACGCGTCGGGCGACCCCCTCGGAACCTCTGAAGGGGTCCCGCTCGCGATCGGTCCCTGCGTGGTCACGACCGACGAGCTCGACCCCCAGACGATGTTCCTGCAGGCCAAGGTCGAGGGCGAGGAGATGGCGAAGGGGAACCTGAACGGCGCGGCGAGGAGCCTGTTCGAGCTGATCGCCTTCGCCTCGAAAGGTATGACGCTCGAGCGGGCGGACGCCTTCGCCCTCGGCCCCTTCCCGGCCCGGGACGACGATCCGTCCCGGCGGCTGTGGCCGGGCGCGACGGTCGAGCTCGCGGCCGAAGGGATCGGGACCCTCAGGAACCGGCTGGGCGCGCGCCCGTAGATCGGGTCTCGCGCGCTACTTCTTCTTCTTGGCCGCCTTGCGAACGGCGGCGCGCTCGGCCGCCTGCCGCCCCTCGCGGTCCTTCTTCTTCCGCCCACGGTCGTGCGCGGAACGCACCTTCGCCAGATCGCCTCGTCCCATGTCTGCTCCTCGGTCGTCCTCGTCAGTGGTCTTCGTCGCCGCCGCGCGCGAGCTCCTCGCTCCGCTTCCTCGCCGCGTCGATCGCGTTCAGGAAAGCGGCGCGCACGCCGGCCTCCTCCAGGTGCCTGATGGCCTCGATCGTCGTGCCGCCCGGCGAGGTCACCATCTCACGCAGCTCGACCGGATGCGTTCCCGTGTCGCGGAGCATCTTGGCCGAGCCGAGCATGGTCTGGATGATGAGCTGGCTCGCGACGTCACGCGACAGACCGAGCAGGATGCACGCCTCGATCATCGCCTCGGCCAGCAGGAAGAAGTAGGCGGGCCCCGAGCCGCTCGTCGCGGTGACGGCGTCCAGGTATCGCTCCTCGAGGCGAAGGACCTTGCCGACGTAGCCGAGGAGCTCCTCCGC
>JBKKAE010000139.1:0-3504 GCA_046714835.1 Actinomycetota bacterium
TGGCATGCCTTCGACACGGTCAAGGGCGGCGACTACCTCGTGGACCAGCCCGCCGCGGAGATCCTCACCGAGGAGGCGGTCGCGGCGATCTACGAGCTCGAGCGTTGGGGACTCCCCTTCAACCGAACACCGGACGGGTTGATCGATCAGCGGCGCTTCGGAGGGCACACCGCGAACCACGGCGAGCGCCCGGTCAAGCGCGCGTGCTACGCCGCGGACCGCACCGGGCACATGATCCTCCAGACCCTCTACCAGCAGTGCGTGAAGCGCGACGTCCGGTTCTTCAACGAGTTCTACTGCCTCGACCTGCTCCGTACCGACGACGGCCGTACCGCCGGCGTCGTCGCCTACGAGCTCGCGACGGGTGAGCTCCATGTGTTCCGAGCGAAGTCGGTCCTGTTCGCGACAGGCGGCTACGGGAGGATGTTCCGAGTCTCCTCGAACGCGCACGCGCTGACGGGCGACGGCCCGTCGGTCGCGTTCCGGCGTGGCATCCCGCTGGAGGACATGGAGTTCTTCCAGTTCCACCCGACCGGCCTCTATCGCCTGGGCGTGTTGCTCTCCGAAGGGGCGCGCGGCGAGGGCGCGATCCTGCGGAATCGCGACGGCGAGCGGTTCATGGAGCGCTATGCCCCGACGATCAAGGACCTCGCCCCGCGCGACGTCGTGTCGAGATCGATCTACCAAGAGATCAGGGAGGGCCGGGGTCTCGGTCCGAAGGGCGACTACCTCTATCTGGACCTCACCCACCTGGATCCGAAAGTCTTGGAGGAGAAGCTGCCCGACATCACCGAGTTCGCCCGCGTCTATCTCCAGGTCGAGCCCACGCGGGAGCCGGTGCCGATCCAGCCGACGGCCCATTACGCGATGGGAGGGATCCCCACCGACGTGCACGCGCGTGTCGTCATAGGTTCCGACGAGACGCCCGTCCCCGGTCTCTACGCTGCCGGCGAATGCGCATGCGTCTCGGTCCACGGCGCCAACCGTCTGGGGACGAACTCGCTCCTCGACATCGTGGTCTTCGGGCGCCGGGGGGGCCGCGACATGACGAGGCATTGCGCCGAGACCGACCTGCCGGAACTACCGCCACACGCCACCGCGCACACGCTCGAGATGCTGGACGGGATCCTCACCCGGCAGACGGGCGACAACGTCGCGGACATCCGGTCGGAGCTGCAGGATTCGATGTTCGATCTCGCGTTCGTGGTCCGGACCGAGGAGAGCCTCGCGAAGATGGGCGAGATCCTCGACGGACTGCAGGATCGGTACGACCGGATCGCCATCGGCGACAAGGGCAGCGTCTACAACACGGACCTGATGGAGGCCGTGGAGGTCGGGTTCCTCCTGGATTGCGCGGCGGCGCTCGTCGCGGCCGCCCTGGCCCGCGACGAGAGCCGCGGCGCTCACTACCGCGAGGACCATCCGTTACGCGACGACGCCAACTGGCTCAAGCACTCCCTCGCGTATCGTCGGGACGATGGCTCGATCCGCCTGGAGACGAAACCGGTGAAGATGGGTCCGTACGTGCCGATGGAGCGGAAGTACTGATGGCGACCGCCGCCGAGATCTTGAACAGCTCGGACGAGCGTCGCGTCGGCGCGACGGACCTGGTGACGCTGACGCTCAAGATCCAGCGGTTCAACCCTCAGGTCTCTGAGGACGCGTGGTGGGACGAATTCACGCTCCAGGTGGACCCCTTCGAACGTCTCGTCGAGGTGCTCCATCACGTGAAGTGGTACCTCGACGGGACCCTCACGTTCCGGCGGTCGTGCGCGCACGGCATCTGCGGCTCGGACGCCATGGTCATCAACGGCCGCAACGCGCTCGCCTGCAAGGTCCTCGTGAAGGACGTGGCGCCCAAGGTGACGATCGAGCCGATCCGCGGCCTGCCCGTCCTGAAGGACCTCATCGTCGACATGGAACCGTTCTTCGACGGGTACCGGGCCGTGCTGCCGTATCTCGTGAACGACGAGGAGACCGAACGCGAGCGGATCCAGACCCCGGAGGAGCGCGAGAGGTTCGACGACACGACGAAGTGCATCCTGTGTGCAGCCTGCACGACCTCCTGTCCCATCTTCTGGGCCGACGAGACCTACATCGGTCCCGCCGCGATCGTGAACGCGCACCGGTTCATCTTCGATTCACGGGACCGCGCTCCCCGCGAACGCCTCGGCGTCCTCTCGGAGAAGACCGGCGTGTTCCGCTGCCGGACGACCTTCAACTGCACCGAGGCATGTCCTCGAGGCATCGAGGTCACGAAAGCGATCCAAGAGGTGAAGCGAGCCATCCTGTTCGATCGCGCCTGAGCGTTCCTCTCGCAGGATCCCTCGGGCGGCATCCGTGCGTATATCCGTGATGAGTCGATCACGCAAGCGACTTGCTGCCGTATTGACGTGCCGGCCGTTCCGCGCGATATCTGGACCGTATGACCGATCCTGCGCCCGCCGAGTTCGTGCTCGCGGTGAGTCCCACGGCCGAGGTCGACGCGCACGAGGCGTTCGGCCGCGTCCTCACGGGCGAGGCGGCCGCGCTCCGGGAACGGGCGATGCTGCTCATCTCCGGGCTGCTCACGAGCGAAGAGGACCGGCCGCTCACCGGTGACGAGATCATCGCCGTGAAAGTGATCTCCTTTCCACGCTCGGTTCGGATCGAGATCACGGACGCCGGATCGGGGGTCGTGCTGGGAGGGCTCCGGAGGCCGCGCCATCTCGCATCGAAGGGCTGGAGCCCGCACCTCCTCAGCAGGATCGCCGATCGTTGGGGTCTCGTCTCGGGCGAGGAGGGCGCGTGGGTCTGGTTCGAGCTCGACCTTCCGTTCGAAGCCGACGGATGAGCCCGGACGATCGCCCCCTCGATCGTCGGCTCTCGGCCTGAGTCGAGCCCCACCTCCACGACGAGTCGGTCGGGTAGGGTGCCGAGGTGGCTGGACGGCACCGTGTCACGCTGATCCCGGGCGACGGCATCGGACCGGAGGTGTCGGCCGGCGCCCGCCTGGTACTCGACACCGCCGTTCCGGGGATCGAGTGGATCGAGCGTCAGGCCGGATCCACCGCCCTCGCGGAGCAGGGGGACCTCTTGCCCGAGGAGACGCTCGATGCGATCCGGGAGGCGCGGGTCGCGATCAAAGGGCCCATCACCACGCCCGTCGGGTCCGGGTTCCGCAGCATCAACGTCGCCCTCCGTCAAGGCCTCGATCTGTTCGCCGCCGTGCGCCCCGCGAGATCGCTCCCGGGCGTGCCGACGAGGCACGGCAAGGTGGACCTCGTCGTCATCCGGGAGAACACCGAGGATCTCTATCAAGGGATCGAGTTCGCGGCCGGGTCGCCCCAGGCCGAAGCTCTCCGGGAGGAGCTGCGGAGACTGGCCGACTTCGAGATCCGACCGGACGCGGGCGTCACCCTGAAACCCATCTCCGTCGCGGGGACGCGACGGGTCGTGGGGGGGGGGGGGGGGGGGGGGGGGGGGGGCCCCCCCCCCCCCCCCCCCCCCCCCCCCCCCCGCGCG
>JBKKAE010000140.1:0-3627 GCA_046714835.1 Actinomycetota bacterium
CGCTGGCCGCGACGACCGGGGCGATCGTCACCGACGTGGGGAGCATCATGGCTCCGGTGTCGCGGGACGTGGCCGCAGAGGTCACGGCGGAGGACCTTCCCCGCTACGTGCCGGGTCACCCGATGGGCGGAAGCGAGCGATCCGGCCCCGAGCACGCCTCACCGTCGGTTCTCGACGGCATCGTGTGGGTGCTCACGGCGACGGAGACCTCCGATGTCGCTGCCGTCGATGCCCTCGAGTCGTGGGTCGAGGGCTTGGGTGCCAGAGCGGTCCGCATGACCGGGGACCGCCATGACCGGCTCGTGGCCTTCGTGAGTCATCTTCCGCAGGTGGCGTCCACCGCCCTGATGAGCCTCGCCGCGACCGAGGAGTCGGATGAGCCGGAGATCCTGCTCCTGGCGGCAGGGGGATTCCGAGACCTGACGCGGCTCGCCGCCTCCGACGCGGCACTCTGGTCCTCGATCCTCGTCGCGAACCGCGAGCGGATCGCCGAGGCCATCGACCTGTACGTCGACCGCCTTCAGAGCCTCCGAGACGATGTCGTGGGGAGCAGAGGCGAGGCCGTGGAGTCCACCTTCGCGCAGGCGAAGGACGCTCGTCTCCGGCTCGCCACCAAGCCGCAGGTGAAGGCGGGCGTGGCCGTGCTCCAGGTGGAGGTCCCCGACCGGCCCGGTGCGCTCGCCGAGCTGACGTCGATCCTCTCGGAGGGCCATGTGAACATCGAGGACCTCCAGATCGTGCACTCGCCCGAGGGCGGGCGTGGGACCGTGCATCTCACGGTGGCCGTCGATACGGCGGGACACGCCACGGAGGTCCTGGTCGCCGGCGGGTTCGACCCCATCCGACTGGCCTGAGGCGACGATGCGAGCTCGCCTGACGCCCGGCGCCACGATCGAAGGTGTGGTCGCGGTGCCCGGGGACAAGTCGATCTCCCACCGCTGGCTCCTGATGGCGGCGACGGCGACGGGGGCGAGTCAGCTCGAAGGACTGCCTCGGTCACTCGATACCCGCTCGACCGTCGCGTGCCTCGGGGAGCTCGTGCCGTCGGCTCGACCTGCACTCGAAGCTTGGGCCTCGAGCCCTTCGGTCACCGATGAGAGGGACGGTTCCACGTGGAACCGGGAGGCCTCGACCCTCGACCTCGACACCCTCGACCTTCGAGGTGAAGGATGGAGATCGCTTCAGCCCCCCGAGCGGCCGCTCGACTGCGGGA
The DNA here is from genome assembly GCA_046714835.1 of Actinomycetota bacterium. GTDB lineage: Bacteria > Actinomycetota > UBA4738 > UBA4738 > HRBIN12 > JAJNBA01. The sequence goes on from JBKKAE010000140.1 coordinate 1,214, forward strand.
ACTCCGGGACGACGATGCGGCTCGTCGCAGGGCTCGTGTCGCCGTCTCCATTCGAGACGGTGCTCCGAGGCGACGCGAGTCTCTCGGAACGGCCGATGGAGCGTGTCGCGGAACCATTGCGGAGGATGGGCGCGAACGTCACTACCCAGGACGGCCACGCGCCCATCACCGTCCGCGGGTCGGCGCTCCGTGGGATCCGATTCGAACCCAACGTCCCGAGCGCTCAGGTGAAGGGGGCCGTCCTGCTGGCGGCTCTGTCCGCGGAGGGGCCGACGACCGTGATGGAGCGAGTCCCGACGAGGGACCACACCGAGCGACTGCTCCTCGCCCTGGGGGCGCCGATCCGTTCCGAGGGCCCGGAACTGGTCCTCGATGAGCCGTTCCAGCACGAAGGATTCCGCGGCACGGTGCCGGGAGACCCTTCCGCCGCGGCGTTCGTCCTCGGAGCCGCCGGGCTCACGGGCGGGCACCTCACCGTCCGGGGCGTGGGCCTGAACCCGACGCGACTTCGTCCGCTCGAGGTACTCCGAAGGATGGGGCTGGACGTCGAGTTCGAGGTCGAGCGTGAGGAACTGGGAGAGCCTGTCGGGACGATGCGGATCGGTCCGGGCGGGGTGCTTCGTCCGGTGCATGTCGACGCGACCGAGCTGCCACTCGTGATCGACGAGGTACCCCTCCTCGCGGTGCTCGCCGCGTACGCGGACGGATCGTCCCGGTTCGAAGGAGCCGCCGAGCTTCGGGTGAAGGAGAGCGACAGGATCGCCGTGCTCGCGGAGGGGATCCGCGCGCTCGGAGGAGAGGCCGCCGAGGAAGGAGACGATCTCCTGATCGGCGGGGGAGGTCTCGCCGGCGGGTCCGCCCGGTCGGAGGGTGACCATCGGATGGCGATGGCGTTCGCCGTGGCGGCGCTGGCCGCTCGCGCGACAACGGAGATCGACGCGATCGAGTCGGCCTCGGTCTCGTTCCCCGGGTTCTTGGAGCTCCTCCGCTCGCTCGGAGCCGACGTCGAGGTATCGGAGTGACGCCGCCCGTGGTGGCCATCGACGGGGCCGCGGGAAGCGGCAAGAGCACCCTCGCCCGGCTGCTCGCGCGTGAGCTCCACCTCCCGTACGTGAACACCGGGGCGATGTACCGGGCGCTGACGCTGGCCGCACGTCGCCGAGAGGTCGACATCGAGGATGCAGAGGCGTTGGTTCGCCTCATGGAGACCATGGACTTCACGTTGAGCCCTCCGGGCCACCGCGACGAGCTCCGAGAGCTCTGGATCGACGGTGCACCACCGACCGAGGAGCTCGAGTCGGCCGAGGTCGAGGCGAACGTGAGTGTGGTCGCGACGCACTCCCCGGTCCGCGCGATGATGCGGGCCGCCCAGCGAGCCCTTGGGGAGGGCGGGGCCGTGATGGAGGGGCGCGACATCGGCTCGGCAGTGTTCCCCGATGCACGCGTGAAGCTGTTCCTGATCGCGGAGCCTCAGGAGCGCGCCGGCCGGCGGGTCGAGGAGCGGGGGGTCGAGGATGTCGCCGGCGCGCTCCACGAGCGAGACCGGCGCGACGCCCAGGTGAACCCGTTCGTACCAGCCGAGGACGCGGTCGTGATCGACACGAGCGAGCTCGACGTGGACGGAACCCTCCGCGGCGCGCTGGCGATCGTCGAAGATCGAGCACCGGAGCTCCTCTCGGGAGGTTCGCACCCATGACCGTCCCTCGGATCGCCGTCGTCGGTCGGCAGAACGTTGGCAAGTCGACGCTGGTCAACAGGCTCTTCGGCAAGCGAGAAACGATCGCCCACGACGATCCCGGTGTGACCCGGGACCGGATCGAGCTCGAGGCGACGTGGAACGGCAGGCGGTTCGGGCTGATCGACACCGCCGGGTATCTCCATCGCGCGAAGGGAGTCGAGGCGCTGGCGGGCCGGCAGTCGATCCGCGCGATGGATGAGGCCGACGTCGTGCTACTGGTCGTGGACGTGGCCTCCGGGATCACGGAGGAAGACGCGCAGCTGGCGCGCCGTCTCCGACGGGCGACGTCACCCGTGTTGGTGGTCGTGAACAAGACCGACTCCCGGCACGAAGAGGTGGATGTCCCCGCGTTCCATTCACTCGGGCTGGGGGATCCGATCGCCGTCTCCGCGCAACACGGCCGCGGCATCGGGGAGCTCCTGGACCGGCTGGTCGATCTCTTGCCCGACGCGCGGAAGGCCGCTGAGGGCGAGGCCGCTGAGGGCGAAGGCGCGGAGGGACGGCCGGAAGAACCACGATTCGCGCTGGTCGGGCGGCCGAACGTGGGCAAGTCGAGCCTCTTCAACCGGCTCGTGGGCGAGGAGCGAGCCGTCGTGTTCGAAGAGGCCGGAACCACCCGCGATAGCGTCGATGCGCTCGTCGAGTGGCCGGGCGCGGGCACGATCAGGTTCGTCGA
>JBKKAE010000141.1:0-6332 GCA_046714835.1 Actinomycetota bacterium
CCGTCACGTAGCCGTGCTGGTCCCCCAGGGAGGCGACCTGCTCGACGACACCCGCCGTATCCTGCACCGGACTGGTGTTCGCCATCGCGTGCACCGCGGTGAAGCCGCCCGCGGCGGCAGCGCGTGATCCGGTCAAGACCGTCTCGCTCTGCTCGAACCCCGGCTCGCGCAGGTGGGTGTGCATGTCCACGAGCCCGGGCGCGAGGACGAGCCGCTCGCAGTCGACGATCTCCGCCGACGCCGCGTCGAGACCGGGTCCGACGTCCGCGACGACGCCGTCCCGCACATGCACGTCTGCGATCTCGTCCCGACCTCCGGCCGGGTCGACGATCCGTGCTCCGCGGAAGAGCAGCTCGGGACTCGTCACCGGGGCACCTCCTCGACCGACTCGCCCCGGCCACCCAGGAGCAGGTACAGGAGCGCCATCCTGACCGCGATGCCGTTCGTGACCTGATCCTCGATCACGCTCTGCGGCAGGTCGGCGACATCGGAGTCGATCTCGACACCGCGATTCATGGGGCCGGGGTGCATGATCAGAGAACCTTCGGGGAGGAGCCCCACCCTCGAGCGGTTCAGCCCGAATAGCCGCGCGTACTCGCGCACGGACGGGAAATACTCGAGGCGTTGTCGCTCCGTCTGCACCCGCAGCAGGTAGCACACGTCGAGTTTCGGCAGGACCTCGTCGACGTCGTGGCTAACCTGGACTCCCCACACGGGGGCGTCCGGCGGGATCAACGTGGCCGGACCCACAAGCGTCACGTCGGCGCCCATCTTCACCAGGCCGAAAGACAAGGACCGGGCGACCCGCGAATGCAGGACATCCCCCACGATCGCCACACGCAGCCCTTCCAGCCGGCCGAGACGTTCACGCATCGTGTACAGGTCGAGGAGCGCCTGGGTGGGATGCTCGTGTGTGCCGTCCCCGGCATTGAGCACGTGCCCCCGGACCCACTTCGTGAGCTGGTAGGGAGAACCGGAGGACGAGTGCCGGATCACGATCGCGTCGGCGCCCATCGCCTGCAGCGTGAGGGCCGTGTCCTTGAGGGATTCCCCCTTCGAGACGCTCGAGCCACCGGAGGCGAAGTTGATCACGTCGGCCGACAAGCGCTTCGCCGCCAGCTCGAAGGAGATCCGCGTCCGCGTGGAGTTCTCGTAGAAGAGGTTCACGACCGTCCGTCCGCGGAGTGCGGGGACCTTCTTGATCACCCGGGTGCCCACCTCTCGGAAGGACTCGGCCGTATCGAGGATGCGGATCACGTCCTCCGCGGTGACGTCGTGCATCGACAGCAGATGCTCGTTCATGCGCTCTCCCCTCGGTCGGCGACGGCCGGGGCCTCCTTGAGGGTCGGTCCGGTCGATCCTTCCTGGACGACGGCACCGTCCTCGCCGTCGACCTCGGTGACCATCACGCGGACGTCGTCCCCGTGCTGCGTGGGCACGTTCTTCCCGACGAAGTCCGCTCGGATCGGCAGCTCGCGGTGTCCCCGGTCGACGAGGACGGCGAGCCGGATCCGGCGGGGTCTCCCGAGGTCGATCAGCGCGTCCATCGCCGCGCGGATCGTGCGACCCGTATAGAGGACGTCGTCAACCAACACCACCGTGCGGCCCGTGACGTCGAACGGGATCCTCGTCTCGTGGACCTCCGGCGCCTCCGCGGTGAGGCCGATGTCGTCGCGATAGAAGCTGATGTCCAAGACGCCGACCGGGACCTCCGCGTCCTCGATCTTGGCGATCTCACGGGACAGGCGGAAGGCGAGGTGGTCCCCGCGATCGGCGATCCCCACGAGCACCAAGCCGTCGGTCCGTTCCCGCTCGACGATCTCGTGGGCGATCCTGGCGAGCGCCCGTCGCACGTCGTCGGGACCCAGGATCCTGCTCACACGGGAACGCCTCCTCGAGCAGGCGAGGAGGCGCGCAGATCGTGCGGCATCGATTGGCTCCCTTCCCGGCCTCACGGGACCGGACTTAAAGGGGAAGTTCTGTCGCAGGATACCCCGGCAGCGGGCGCCGAGCAACGAGGGAGCGCCGGTCGGTCATGGAGCCCGGCGTAGACTATGGACATGGAGCGGACAAGGAGTGGTGAAGATGCCTGACTGGGGATGGATCATACTCGCGGTGGCCGTCGTCTTCGGCGCCAGCAAGCTGCCCGACATCGCGCGGAACCTCGGCCGATCGTCGGGCGAGTTCAAGAAGGGGCTCAAAGAGGGCAACGAGGTCCCCGACGACGACATGGAGACGGCGACGCCGCCCGCCTCGGGCGTGGGACCAGCCCCCGCCGCGCCGCCGCCCGGCCTCGCTCCGGACGGAGACGAGCGCCGGGAGACGACCCTCTAGCCCCTTCCCGCTTCCTTGGCCGGATCCTCGGCCGCAGCGGGCCGCAGCTCGCTCGCGATCTTCCCGAGGATCCCGTTCACGAACCTCGGCGCTCCCTCCGCGGACAGGTCCGTCGCCGCCTCCACCGCCTCGCTGATCGCCACGGACGGGGGGATGTCGGGGCGGTGACAGAGCTCGTGCACGCCGACGCGCAGGATCGTTCGATCCAACACCGCCATGCGCGACACCGTCCATCCCTCCGTGTGCTCCTCGAGGAGCAGATCGATCTCCGGGAGATGCTCTTCCACCCCCTCGACGAGCTCGGCGGTGAACGGGGAGAGGAGACGGCCGGCGTCGATCCACTCCGCGAGCACCACGGTGGGATCCGCCTCGGTGACGTCCGCCTGGTAGAGGATGTCGATCGCGTGGCGGCGAGCGTCGCGCCGCGACGTCACGCCTTCACGCGCTCGATGTACTCGCCCGAGCGCGTGTCCACCTTCACCCGATCGCCTTCCTCGACGAACAGTGGGACCTGCACCACGACACCGGTCTCGAGTGTCGCCGGTTTGAGCGCGTTCGTGCGTGTATCGCCCTTGGCGGCCGGATCGGTGTTGGTGACGGCGAGCACCATCGAGGCGGGGAGATCGACCGAGATCGCGACGCCCTGATGGGTGGCGATCGTCGCCTGACCCCCTTCGGTAACGTACCTGCCTGCCTCGCCCACCACGGTGCCGGGGACGTGGACCTGCTCGTAGGTCTGGAGATCCATGAACACCAGGTCGGGGCCGTCGGGATACAGGTACTGCATCTCCCTGCGCTCGACGATCGCGAGGCCCACCTTGACGCCGGCGTTGAACGTCTTGTCCGCCACGGCTCCGGTCCTCACGTTGCGGAGCTTGGTGCGGACGAAGGCGCCACCCTTCCCCGGCTTCACGTGCTGGAACTCGACGACCTGGTACAGGGTGCCGTCGAGCTCCAATGTCATGCCGTTCTTCAGGTCGTTGGTGGAAACGCTCATCCCGGCGCTAGAGCTCGATCAGCTCTCGCGTGGAGACGCCGAGCACGCTCGGCCCCTCCTCCGTGAGCTCGACGGCATCCTCGATCCGCACCCCGCCCATGCCGGGGAGGTAGATCCCCGGCTCGACGGTGACCACCGCGCCCACCGGAAGGACATCCTCACCGTCGCGGCGGAGGGACGGACCTTCGTGGATCTCGAGGCCGACGCCGTGACCGAGGCCATGCGTGAAGCGGTCCCCGTAGCCGGCGTCGTCGATCACGCGTCGAGCCGCACGATCCACATCACCGCCGGACACGCCCGGGCGGAGCGCGTCGATCCCCGCCTGCTGGGCCGCGGCCACAACGTCGTGCACCTTGCGCAGTTCCGATGCCGGCTCGCCGAAGGCGACCGTCCGCGTCATGTCGGTGTGATACCCGCCGACGAGCGCACCGAAGTCCATCTCGATCACGTCGCCTTCGGTGAGCGCGCGATGACACGGCTGGTGGTGCGGCTCGGCCGCGTGTTCGCCGAAGGCGACGATCGGGTCGAACGACGACGCGTCGGCTCCGTGTCTCGCCATGGCCAGCTCGAGCTGCGCGCCTGCCTGCCTCTCCGTGATGCCGACCACGAGCAGGTCGAGGACGTCCTCGAAGGCGCCGTCGGTGGCCTCTTGCGCCGACCGCAGCAGCGCGATCTCTTCGGCGTCCTTCGCCCACCGGAGTCGCTCCACCTCCTCGCCGATCCCCTTCAGCTCGACCCCGTCGAACACCTCCTGCCACCGCTCGAGCTGCGACACGGTGACCGCATGCCGTTCGAAGCCGAGCCGACCGATCCCGAGGCGCCGGATGTGGTCGTGGACGGCCCCAGCGGTGTTCTCCATCGAGGCCACCCGGATCAGGTCCGGCACCTCGTGCCGGGCCTGTTCCCCGTATCGACCGTCGGTGAAGAACACCGACTCCGCGGGGCTGAGGAGCGCCGTCGCCCACGAGCCGGTGAACCCCGTGAGGTAGCGGACGTTCGCGAGCTTGGTCACGAGGAGCGCGTCGACGTCGAGCTCCGCACATCGCTGGGTGAGCAGATCCCTCCTCGTCACGTGATCCACGGCATCGCCTCCAGGGCGAGATGATAGCCACCGGCCCCGAGGCCGATGATCGATGCGCGGCAGACGTCGCTCACCACGGATCGGTGACGGAAGTCCTCTCGCGCCTGTGTGTTGGACATGTGCACCTCGATCACGGGGAGGCCGCTCGCCTCGACCGCATCGCGAAGCGCGTAGGAGTAGTGGGTCAGCGCGCCGGGATTGATCACGATCGCGCCGACATCCTCGGCCGCCGCGCCGAGCAGCCAGCCCACCAAGTCTCCCTCGTGATCGGACTGCCGCCAGGCGACCTCGTGGCCCAGGCCCGCGCCGCGCTCCTCCACGGAGACCATGATGTCCTCCAAGCTCTCGGAGCCGTACAAGTGCTGATCCCGGCGTCCGAGGGCCCCGAGGTTCGGACCGAACAGGAACAGCACCTTCATGCCGGGGCTCCCATCTCGTGCAGCACGGATCGCACCTCCTCGTCCGACACATCGTCCACGACGACGGGACGGCCGACGTCTTCCAGGAGCACGAATCTCACCCCACCCCGATATTTCTTGTCGAGGCGGAGGCATCGCCGCACGTCCTCCGTGGGCGGCAGGGTCCCGTCGGGGTCCAGTCCGAGGGATCGAAGCAGCCGGTTCGTTCGCGCCGACAACCCCGGCGCGAGACCTCGCGACTCCGCCAGGGACGCTGCGAAGACCATCCCGAGAGCGACCGCCTCTCCGTGGGTCCGGCCCCGGAACGCGTCCAGCCTCTCCAGCGCGTGGCCGAGCGTGTGGCCATAGGTGAGGACCAGCCGGGCGCTCACGTCCCGTTCGTCCTCCGCGACGATCCGCGCCTTCGCCGCGACGCACCGGGCGACCACGTCCTCCATCACGACCGTGTCGCGCGCCACGACCGGACCGGGGTCGCTCTCCAGCAGTGCGAGGAGCTTCTCGTCGAGGGTGAGCGCGTACTTCGCCACCTCGGCCAGCCCGGATCGATAGTCCCGCTCGGCGAGGGTCGCGAGAACGTCGATGTCGGCCAGGACCGCGAGCGGCTGCGCGAAGGTGCCGACGAGGTTCTTCCCCTCCGGCAGGTTCACCGCCGACTTGCCCCCGATCGCCGCGTCCACCTGCGCGGTCAGCGTCGTAGGGATCTGGATGAACGGGATCCCTCGCATGTAGGTGGAGGCCACGAACCCCGCCAGGTCCCCCACGGCACCTCCGCCCAGCGCGAGGATCACGTCGTCTCGGTGCGCCTCGCGTCCCGCCAGCTGCCGAAGGAGGCTCTCGTAGCCCTTGAGAGACTTCGCCTCCTCTCCGGACGGGACGAGGAGGAGCACCGAAGCGAGACCGCGATCCTCGATCGCCTTGGCGAGCGGTTCGTGATGGAGATCCGAGACCGTCCGATCCGACACGACGAACGCCGTCGTCGCTCCGGGCAGATCGGGCAGGTACTCCTGCGCGTTCCCGATGATCCCCGGCCCGATCGTCACCTCGTAGGGATGTCCCGGCACCGGGACGGTCACACGGACCAACGGAGCTCCTCGACGATCGCGTCCGCCACGGTTCCCGGATCGCCGCTCGCATCGACCACGTGGGCGGCGAACTCGCGATACAGAGGTCCCCTCGAGGCCAGCAGGCGTTCGAGATCTCCCTCCTGCCTGATCAACGGCCGGTCCTTCGCGGGCTCCACGCGGCGGCGCAGCTCTTCGAGCGGCACGTCCAGGTACACCGCCACACCCGTGTTCCGCAGCGTGATCCGGTTGGCGGGCTCCAGCACCACGCCGCCACCGCAGGCGACCACGGCGGGATCCTGCATCGAGGCCTTCACGAGGGCGGCGGCCTCCAGCGCCCGGAAGGCGGCCTCTCCTTCGTCCCGGAAGATGTCGGTGACGGCCGCCCCGGTCTCCCGTTCGATCTCCGAGTCGAGGTCCACGAAGGGAACGCCGAGGCG
>JBKKAE010000142.1:0-3438 GCA_046714835.1 Actinomycetota bacterium
CCCAGGCCGGACGCTGCTCCGGTGATGACGGCGACGGCCACCTCAGCGCACGCTGGGCCGCTGCGCCCGGTCGAGCGGGATGAAGACCGCGAGCGCCACCACCGGCCCTGCCAGCCACGACAGGTCGGCGCCGCCCAACGCGTCGGCGATCCATCCGGTGAAGTCCGGCACGCTGATCGTCATCAGGGCAGCGACCATGCCGGCGATCAACGCACTCGCTCCCGGCCAGTAGACTCCGTTCGACCCCCAATACGGACTCTCCGGTCCTCCGTGGGCTGCGACCGGGTCGATGTTCCAGTTGCGCCGCCAGGCGTCGTAGATCCAGATCGCCCCCCACGGACCGATCCACACGATCGTGAACACGACCACCTTGTTCAGACTCCCGAGGAAGTCCTCATCGATGAACAGGACCCAGACGAGACCGGCCGTTGCGAAGATCGACGCGACCACCACGCCCGTGTAGCGCTTGAGTGGCAGACCCGTCGCCTGCGCGGCCAACCCAGCCGAGTAGATCGTCAGCATGTTGTTGGTGAGCGATCCGCCGATGGCGGCAAGGACGAAGGGAACGAACAACCATCCGGGGATGACCGCCTCCGCCCCTCCGATGGGATCGGCCAGCACGCCCGGGGTCTGTGAGGCGAGGATGATCCCCACCAGACCCAGCAAGAGTCCGGTGCCACCCGCCGACCACATCACGGTCCACACGATGCTCTTCGGCGGGGTCGCGCTCGGCAGATACCGGGGGTAGTCGGGCGCGGAGATCACATAGGCGACGTGGCCGGCGATCACGATGCCCAAGATGATCGCGATCGCCGTGAACGTGCCGAGACCGACGTCGGGAAGCTTCGCGCCGAGATCCAGGTCGGGGAGAGCCTCGACCAGCACCGCGATCGAGGTGATCCCGAGGGCGTAGGAGAAGAAGCGCTGCAGGTGGACGATCGTCGCGTGTCCGAGGACCGCGATCACCACAGAGAGGAGGAACACGATCAGCATGCCGGTCAGATCGCCGACCGAGCCCGGGTCGTCCCAGCCGAAGAACGCAAGGAGTGCCAGGACCGCGAACACGCCCGTGGAGGCGTTGATGATCTCGAACGCGACACCAACCGCCCACGCCAAAGCCGCGTTGATCGCCTGGAACCGAAGCCCGAAAGGCGCCCGGCTGACCGCCATCGCCGGGATGCCCGCGCGGGAGGAGGGAATCGAGCTCAGCCCGATAGCGAAGTAACTGAAGGCGATGCCGATCAGCACGACGAGGATCGTGAGGCCCACGGAAAGACCGAGGGTGAACGCGAGGACGCCGATCAAGATGTTGAACGGGTAGAGGTTCGTGCCTATCCAGAACTCAGCCAGGTTCCGGAGCTTCATGTGGCGTTCGGTCTCTGGGACGTAGTCGATCCCGCGGCGCTCGAGCCCATAGACCGGGTTGGTCGCCTCGCCTTCGTACGCGGTGCCTCGATGCTTCTCCGTTTCCATGCGACCTCCCTATGATCCCGGCACCGGCTCGGCCGGCCCCTCTCCGATGGTGGGCAACGACAACGTGCGCACCGGCACATCCGACGAGCTGGTGTGGGCGGCGATCTCTCCGATCGTTGCGATCCACAGCTCCGGCACCGCCTTCGCACGCTCCAGCAATTGACGCAGGGCGACGGCCCGCGCCGGCCGGCCCGAAAGGAAAGGATGCATCGTCAGGACGCAGCACCCTCCGACCTCGAGGTAGGCCTCGATCTCCTCCCACCAGGTTTCGAGGACCCGGGACGGCGGCTCGATCACACCGGATCCCGTCGGCGGGTCCGGCAGGAAGGCGTACTTCTCCCAGTCGTCGAGCGCCCAGGAGATCGGCACCTCGACGAGCTCGGACGAGCCGACGGCGAGGCGATACGGCTCGTCACGATCGAACAGGCTCGAGTCGCACGTGAACCCGTACTCCGCCAACAGGTCGAGGGTCACGTCCGAAGTCTCCCACCACGGTGCGCGGAAGACCGTCGGTCGAACGTCCGCGGTCCGCTCGAGCGCTTCGAGACCGCGTTCCAGCTCGGCCCGCTCCGTCGCCGCGTCGATGAGCCCCGGCGGACGATGGAGGTAGCCGTGGTGACAGATCTCGTGCCCCGCGGCGACGATGGCTTTGACGGTCCAAGGATGCCGCTCCGCGGAGAAGCCGGGGATGAAGAAACTGGTCCGGATCTCGAGGGCCGTCATCAGCTTCAGGAGCCGAGGCACCGCCGTCACCGGTCCGTACTGCTGATGAGTCATGATCGAAGGACGTCGGGCGTACTTCTCGTCCACGGCGAGGACGGCGGCCTCGGCGTCCATGTCGAAGGTGACCGCGAGCGCGGCACGCTTCCCCTCGGGCCAAGGGAACATCTCAGCCGTCCTCCGTGATGCCCGCGTCCTCGGTGCTCGTGTCCGTGGTGCTCTCGTCCATGGTGCCCGCCTTCGTGGTGCTCGGAACCGAAAGGCCACTGGCGAGAAGGCACACGAGCTCGTACACGACCGTGGCTGCTGCCAGCGACGTCAGGTCCGCGTGATCGTACGGAGGAGAGACCTCGACGACGTCCGCGGAGACGAGACGCAGCCCCGCCAGACCACGGAGGATCATCAGCAGCTCGCGTGACGTGAGACCGCCGACCTCCGGGGTGCCAGTCCCCGGCGCGTGTGCCGGGTCGAGTGAATCGATGTCAACCGAGACGTACAGCGGATGGTCCCGGACACGCTCGCGGATCCGCTGGGCCACGCCATCGACTCCTTCGCGATGGACGTCCTCCGTGCGGATCGTCCGGAACCCGAAGCCCGCGTCGTCGACCATGTCCTGCGCGCTGTAGAGCGGGCCTCGGATACCGACGTGCATCGAGGCGTCGTCGCGGAACAGCCCTTCCTCGGCCGCCCGTCGAAGGAGCGTCCCGTGCGTATAGGGAGCGCCGAAATACGTGTCCCACGTGTCGAGGTGTGCGTCGAAGTGCACCAGGGCGACCGGCCCGTGCAACCGGTTCATCGAGCGGAGCAGCGGCAAGACGACGGTGTGGTCCCCCCCGATGCTCACGATCGAGCTCGCCCGCTCGAGCACTTCGTCCGCACCTCGTTCGATCTGTCCGATCGACTCCATGATGTCGAACGGGTTGCACGCGATGTCGCCGGCGTCGGCGCCCTGCAGCAACGCGAAGGGCTCCATCTCGTGGATGGGGTGGAACTGCGGCCGGAGCATCCTCGAAGCCTGGCGGATCGCGTGCGGGCCGAACCGCGCACCCGGCCGGAAGCTCACGCCGGAGTCGAAGGGGATCCCGAGGATCGCGACGTCGCACCGATCGAGGTCCCGGAGCTCAGGCAGGCGAACGAAGGTCGACGGCCCCGCGTACCTGGGCACGACCGTGCCACTGACAGGCTGGACAGTGGGCTCGCCGTTCGAGATCTCGCGCCCTCCCTCGATGACCGAAGGCGGATGCT
>JBKKAE010000143.1:0-2879 GCA_046714835.1 Actinomycetota bacterium
CCCGACGTCCTCATCGCCGACGAGCCGACGACGGCGCTCGACGTCACGGTGCAGGCGCAGATCCTGGATCTGATCGACCGGTTGAAGTCGGAGTTCAATGCCGCGGTGATCATCATCACGCACGACCTCGGCGTAGTGGCCGAGCACTGCGACGACATCATGGTCATGTACGCGGGAAAGGCCGCGGAGTTCGGCGACACCGACGACATCTATTACAAGCCCTTGCACCCCTACACGTGGGGCCTCTTGAGCTCGATTCCGCGCTTGGACGAGGTCAAGCAAGAACGGCTCAACCCGATCCGGGGGTTGCCGCCCTCCCTCATCCAGGTGCCGCCCGGATGCGCGTTCCATCCCCGGTGCCCGTACAAGTTCGACCCGTGCGATCGTGACGTCCCCGAGCTCCTGCCCGTGGACGGCCACCACGCGGCCGCCTGCCACCTGAGCCTCGCCGACAAGGAGAGGATCCGGGACGAAGAGGTCTTGGCCCGCCGATGAGCGTCCAAGCCGAACAGCTCCCGGCGCAGTCTCCACCGAGCGGCGAGCCGCTCGTCAAGCTCGAAGGGATCAAAAAGTACTTCCCGATCACCCAGGGGATCCTCTTCCAGCACCACGTCGGCAACGTGCACGCCGTCGACGACGTGGACCTCGAGGTCTACCCGGGCCAGACCGTCGGACTCGTGGGCGAGACCGGTTGCGGGAAGTCCACCTTGGCCCGAGTGGTGATGCGGCTCTACGACGCGACGGAGGGCAAGGTGTGGTTCGACGGTCGGGACATCACCCACCTGAAGGGCAAGGAGCTCCAGGAGCTCCGCGAAGACATGCAGATGGTGTTCCAGGATCCGTACGCGTCCCTGAACCCTCGGAAGACCGTCGGCACCATCGTCGGGGAGCCGTTCCGCCTGCACCAGAATGTGCCGAGGAATCGGATCAAGTCCGAGGTGCAGCAGCTGATGGAGCTCGTCGGCTTGAATCCGGAGCACTACAACCGCTATCCCCACGAGTTCTCGGGCGGCCAGCGCCAGCGGATCGGCGTCGCGAGATCGCTCGCGCTCCGTCCCAAGCTGATCGTCTGCGACGAACCCGTGTCCGCCCTTGACGTCTCGATCCAGGCGCAGATCCTGAACCTGCTGGGCGACCTCCAAGACGAGTTCAAGCTCACCTATCTGTTCATCGCGCACGACCTTTCCGTGGTGAAGCACGTCTCGGACCGCGTCGCCGTGATGTACCTCGGCAAGATCGTGGAGATGGCCGAGGGCGCCAGCCTCTACCGCACGCCGAAACACCCGTACAGCGGTGCCCTTCTGTCCGCGGTGCCGATGGCCGATCCGAAGCTCGCCCGGCAGAAGCGACGGATCATCCTCCAGGGCGACGTGCCGTCTCCGATCGATCCCCCATCAGGCTGTCGATTCCACCCACGGTGCCCGCAGTCGCGTGAGATCGCCAAGGCCGAGGGGATCGACGGGCCACACCCACGCTGCGTCCAAGACGAGCCCGAGCTCACGAGCCAGGGCGCGGAACAGACCGCTGCCTGCCACTTCCCGTTGGAGGGCAGTATCATCGAGGGCGGTGGCGCCGTGGAGCGCTTCGAGGACGCGGTCGTCGAGGAGCAAGAGTCGCACGAGGACCCCGCTCCGAACTAGCCGAAAGGGATCGAGCCGTGCTGAACGCCGTTGTGATCACCATCGACATCATCGCGTCGATCTTCTTGATCCTCACGATCCTGCTGCACTCGGGACGAGGGAGTGGCATGTCGGAGCTGTTCGGCGGGTCATCCACCCTCGCGGGCGGTACCGCGCTCGAGCGCACCCTCGACCGGGTCACGGTCGTCACCGCGATCGTGTGGGGGATCTGCACGTTCTGGCTCGCCTGGAAGTGGACGCCATAGAGCTTGGTAGCATCCACCGCGCACCTCGGTCGGAGTGGCGGAACTTGGTAGACGCGCTAGGTTGAGGGCCTAGTCCCCTTCACAGGGGGTGGGGGTTCAAATCCCCCCTCCGACACCACTTGACCAGCGGAAAGGTCGAGGCTCCCGGATCGCCGATCCAGGCGGGCGTGGCCCGTTGCTAACATCCGCTAACGCCAGTTGGGCTCAGGGTGCCGAGGCGGGATGGAAGAGCCGACGTGGTCTATCAACCAGCCTCCTCAAACAGCCGGTCCTCCACCCTTTCGGTCCGCCGTCAATGCTCCTTATGCGTATACCGGGGGGAGAACGACAGCCCGGCCCGACCCGGGGCACGTGACCAGTTAGGGCGGTCTTGGCGCCTCGACTAGAACAACCCCGGTCGTGGGCACATAATCGCGCATGGTTCGCGACGGTTCGCAGGTCGCAGGGCGCCGAGCCAGCGCAGACGACTCCCACATCCGGACGTTCCTGATCGCCGACGTTCGCGGGTACACGGTCTTCACGCAGGAGAACGGCGACGAGGCCGCGGCGGCGCTGGCCGGCAAGTTCGCCGTGGTCGCGCGCGAAGGCGTCGAGGCCCGAGGCGGGACCGTCGTCGAGCTGCGCGGCGACGAGGCACTCGCGGTCTTCGATTCGGCTCGGCAGGCGATCCGCGCGGCTGTCGAGCTCCAGCGGAGGTTCGTGGACGCGACCGTCGCCGAGCCGACGCTCCCGCTCGCCGTCGGGATCGGACTCGACGCGGGGGAGGCCGTCGCCGTCGAGGGCGGCTATCGTGGCGGGGCGCTCAACCTGGCGGCGCGCCTCTGCGGGATCGCGGCCCCCGCCGAGATCCTCGCGAGCCCGGCGGTCACGCATCTCGCGAGGAAGGTCGAGGGCGTCGCCTACGTCGACCGGGGCACCGTCAACCTGAAGGGCCTCGCGGACCCCGTGCAGGTGATCCGGCTGCGCGCCGAGGCGAACGACGCCGCCGACGACA
>JBKKAE010000144.1:0-6911 GCA_046714835.1 Actinomycetota bacterium
AACGCGGGATCTCGTTCGTGGAACCCGAGGCCCTGAAGGGCTACGTGACCGCCCTCGACGAACACGGCTTCCAGGTTCACTTCCACGCGTTGGCGGAGCGCGCGGTCCGCGAAGCCCTCGACGCGATCGAGGCGGCCCTCGAGGCGAACGGTCCGACCGATCACCGGCACCACCTGGCGCACATCCAGGTCGTGCATCCCGACGACGTGCCGCGATTCCGCGAGCTCCGAGCCGTCGCGAACGCCCAGCCACTCTGGGCGGTGCACGAAGGGCAGATGGACGACCTGACGATCCCGTTCCTCGGCGAGCCCCGGTGGCGGTGGCAGTACCCGTTCGGGTCGCTGGTCCGTGCCGGTGCGAACCTCGCGATGGGCAGCGACTGGTCGGTCTCCAGCCCGGACCCGCTCGAGGAGATCCACGTCGCGGTCAACCGCAGGACGCCGCCCACGTACCTCTACGGCAACGACAACCACGAGGTCTTCCTCCCCGAGGAGCGACTCGACCTCGCGACGTCGATCGCCGCCTTCACGATGGGGTCCGCCTACGTGAACCACCTGGACGAGGTCACCGGCTCCATCGAGCCGGGGAAGTTCGCCGATCTGACCGTGGTGGATCGCGATCTCTTCGCCCATCCGGTCGACGAGATCGCCAACGCGCAGGTGGACGCGACTTTCGTGCAAGGGACACCGGTCTACGAACGCAACCGCGTCAGCTGACTTCGGGTCAGCCCGCGTGGTTGTCTGCGCCAGAGAGCGCTCGCACGATACGGAGGCATCGGTGGCCTGTCCGCGCCCGGCGGGCGGCCGTCACGGGAGAGGAGCACCCACGATGACTGAGCCCTTCGACATGAGCCTTGTCCAACGAGGCGCCCGCAATCGCCGGACCCCGTTCTACGAGGCCACCCAGCGGTACGGCCCGAAGGGCATGACGGTCTACAACCACATGTACTTCCCGATCCGCTTCGACACGTTCGAGGCAGAGTTCGAGGCGCTACTCAACGGTGTCACGCTGTGGGATGTGGCGGTGGAGCGCTGCCTGGAGATCTCCGGTCCCGACGGCTTCCGGTTCGCCCAGCTGCTCACGCCACGCGACCTCTCCACGTGCGCGGTCGGCCAGGGCAAGTACGTGCTCATCTGCGATTCGGACGGCGGCATCGTGAACGACCCCGTCCTCACGCGGATGGACGAGAACACGTTCTGGTTCGCGCTCGCCTCCTCCGACGCGTTGCTATTCGCGCGCGGGTTGAAGAACGCGTATCCGGATCTCGACGTCACCATCCGCGAGGCGGACGTGGCCCCGCTTCAGGTCCAGGGCCCGAAGTCCAAGGACCTGATGGTGAAGCTCCTGGGTCCCGAGATCCTCGATCTCAAGTACTACTTCTGGACCGAGGCGAAGATCGCCGAGGCGCCCGTCGTCGTGACCCGCACCGGCTGGACGTCCGAGATCGGCTACGAGGTCTACCTCACCGACACGAGCAAGGGCACCGATGTGTTCGAGGCGATCATGCAGGCGGGCCAAGAGTTCGGCATCGTGCCGACGGGTCCGAGCGACATCCGGCGGATCGAGGGCGCGATCTTCAACTGGGGCGCCGACATGACCTACGACAACGATCCGATCGAGCTGGGGTTCGATCGCCTGGTCGCGTGGGACCTTCCCGATGACGCATCGATCTCCATCGCCGCGCTGCGCCGGATCCGCGACGCGGGGGTGACGAAGAAGATCAACGGGGTCGAGTTCGACGGGGAACCCTTCCCCGAGCTCAACAACGTGAAGTGGCCCGCCATCGACGCGGGCGCCCCGGTCGGCAAGGTCACGTCGGCGATCTATTCACCCCGGCTCGCGAGGAACATCGGCTACTGCTGGCTCCCGGCGGACCGCTCATCCGAGGGAGTCTCGGTGACGGTCGAGACCGAATGGGGGGACCGGACCGCCAGGGTCGTGCCGATGCCTTTCATCGATCCGGACAAGACGATCCCCGTGTCGTAGTCGGAACGACTCCGGTTTCCTAACGGTCGTTCAGGTCCTTCGTCCCTGTTCAAGGGGTATGCACGGAGTTGCGCAGGGCACGCAGGTTGAACGATGATTCAACTCAACGACCGTGTCCAAGGAGGCAACGATGGTCAACGAGCGACCCGAGATGCTCGCCAAGAGCGCGACCCTGTACTTCGGCCCCTGGTATCGGCAGTCGCCGTTCTTCAAGTCCACGCTGCGGGCCGGATGCACCGCCTACGACATCTACAACCACATGTACCTACCCGGGTACTTCGACGATCCCGACACCGAGTACGCGCTGTTGGCGACCGGCGTCACCATGTGGGACGTCGGGGTCGAACGCACCGTCCAGGTGGCGGGTCCCGATGCCGACCGGCTGATCGACACGATCACGTGCCGCGATCTGACGACCTGCGCGGTGAAGCAGGGCAAGTACATGATCGTGACCTCACCGGACGGCGGCATCGTGAACGACCCGGTGCTCTTGCACGTCGCCGAAAACACCTGGTGGATGCAGCTGGCCGACTCCGACGCCGGCCTCTACGCGATGGGGGTCGCAGCGTCCTCCGGCCTGGACGTCGAGGTGACCTTTCCCGACGTCCACCCGATGCAGGTGCAGGGGCCTTTGTCAGCCAAGACGCTCGAGAAGCTCGTGGGTCCGTCGATCTACGACATCAAGTACTACTGGGTCGACGAGTTCGAGATCCGCGGCATCCCCGTGCTGATCAGCCGGACCGGGTGGACGGCCATCCCCGGCTTCGAGGTGAACCTCCTCGACGGGTCGAAAGGCGACGAGCTCTGGAGCGCCGTGGCCGACGCGGGGGAGGAGTTCGGCATCAAGCCGATCGCACCCTGCGAGGCGCGCCGCATCGAGGCGGGCATCTTCAACTACGGCTCCGACATGACGATCGACGACACGCCGCTGCACGTGATGGGGCTGGAGCGGCTCGTCGAGGACCAGCCGCAGGACTACATCGGCAAGGACGCGCTGGAGCGGGTCAGAACGGAGGGCGTCGATCGGAAGCTCGTTGGCATCGAGCTTGACGGCGATGAACTCCGCGCCGAGATGTCGGAGTTCTGGCCGGTGCACCACGAGGGACGCAAGGTCGGGCGCATGACCGACGCGGTCTGGTCGCCGGGGCTCGCGAAGAACATCGGCTACGTCTGGGTGCCCGTCGAGCTCTCGGCGCCGGGCACCGCCTTGGATGTCGAGACCGAGGACGGCGAGCACCTGGTCGGTCGCACCGCTCCCATCCCGTTCGTCGATCCGAGGAAGGAGCGGCCCTCCGGTTCCTTGCTCTCCTAGCGAGGGTATGGTCGGTTCCTCGAACCCCCGATCGATCGGGAGCGAACCCACCGCGTGAAGCCGTTGACAACCCCCAGGCGTCTCCTCCTGCTCGCCGTCTCGCTCGCTCTGCTGCTCGGTGCCTGTATCCAGGTCGACCGCCAGGGGGAGAGCCCGGCGGCATCCCCGCTCCCGCCTCTGGATCGAGGGGAGGAGCCCTTCGCAGCCGTCGCCGAGCGGGTCCTCCCCTCGGTGGTCAACGTCACGACGAACGTCTACCAGGCCTCCCCGACAGGCCAGCCGGAGCAGGGCAAAGGCGTGGGCACAGGCTTCATCGTGCGCGAGAACGGCGTCGTCGTGACCAACTGCCACGTGGTGCAGGGGGCCTCCCGGATCACCGTGTCGACCTCGGAGGACAAGCCGACCCGCTACGACGCTCGCGTGATCGGGGGTGATTGCGAGCACGACCTCGCGGTCCTGAAGCTCGATGCCGAGGGACTGACGGCCCTCCCGCTCGGGGCCAGCGCCGATCTCCGGCTCGGACAGCAGGTCGTCGCGATCGGGTACGCCCTCGCCTTGGAGGGTGGTCCCTCGGTCACGACGGGCATCGTTTCTTCCCTCGACCGGACGATCCGGGTGCCCGACCCGCAGTGCACCGTGTGCCCGAACGGCGTTCGCACCTACAGCGAGGTGATCCAGACCGACGCGGCGATCAACCACGGGAACTCCGGCGGACCCCTCGTGGACATGGAGGGGCGGGTCGTGGGGATCAACTCCGCAGGCAGCGAGAATGCCGAGAACATCGGGTTCGCGATCTCGATCGATTCGGCGAAGAACGCGATCGATGCGGCGATCTCGGACCCGCTCCAGGCAACGGCATACCTCGGCGTGTCGACGAGGGACGTCACGGCGGACCTCGCCTTCCAGCTCGGGCTCCCGGTCGATCGAGGGGCCTATGTGCTGGCCACACTCACGAACGGGCCCGCCGCGGACGCCGGGATCCGCGAAGGGGACGTGATCGTGGAGGTGGACGGGGAGGCGATCGACGCGGCGACGGACCTCGGTCGGATCCTGGATGCCTTGAACCCCGGGGACGAGGTCGAGGTGCGAGTGGTCCGCTCCGGCGGCGAGGAGCGTTCCGTCTCGGTCACGCTCGGCACGAAGCCGCTGCCGACGGAGTTCACCGAGCCGTAATAGCCTCTCGGCGTGAAGGTCAAGCTGCGGAACCCCGATCGCGAGGTCCAGGTACGAGGAGGCCGTCCGGTCGGCTCGGTCCTCGATGAGCTCGGCATCTCGGTGGACACCGTGCTCGTGATCCGGGCGGGGGAGCTCATCACACGCGAGATGCCCGTCCGGGACGAGGACGAGCTCGAGATCCGTCCCGTCATCTCGGGAGGGGCGCCATGAGGTGCCGGAGTTGCCGTGGCGACGCCGTGATCGAGATCAGGCGCCACCACGCCGCCTTCTGCACCGAGCATTTCTTCGCGATGTTCCGGGCCCAGGTCGGGAAAGCGATCCGGCGCCATCAGATGATGGCGCCGGATGATTGGATCCTGCTCGCCGTCTCGGGAGGCAAGGACTCGCTTGCGCTCTGGGACGTGCTCCTCGACCTCGACTACGATGTCACAGGTCTCTATCTCGGCCTCGGCATCGAGGACTATTCCGATCGCTCGCACGAGGTCGCGCGAGCGTTCGCGGAGGAGCGCAGAGCTCGGCTGCTGACCGTCGACCTCCGACGTGACTACGGCTACGACATCCCGACCGCCGGGCGGCGCGGTTCGCGATCGACGTGCGCCGTGTGTGGGCTGTCGAAACGCTACGTGTTCAATCGTGCCGCACTCGTGGGGGGTTTCGACGTGGTCGCGACCGGTCACAACCTCGACGACGAGGCCGCCACGCTGCTCGGGAACACACTGCGCTGGCAGACCGACGCGATCGCGCGTCAGTCGCCGGTCCTGCCTGCACGAGACGGGCCAGGGCGAGGTGGGATGGTCAAGAAGGTCAAACCCCTCCATCGCCTGTCCGAGCTGGAGACGGCCGCGTACGCCTTCCTGCGTGGCATCGACTACGTGGTCGAGGAGTGCCCGCTCGTCGCGGGGAACACGCAGCTCCGGTACAAGGAAGCCATGAACGCGATCGAGCAGACGTCGCCGGGGACCAAGGCGCAGTTCTTCCTCGGGTATCTGGAGCGCGGCACGCCCCTGTTCCGGTCGGAGGATCGGGCGGAGCTTCGCCCCTGCGAGTCGTGCGACCAACCCACCACGGGTCGCTTCTGCGCGTTCTGCCGGGCTCGCGCGCAGATCCTCGGCCATCGTCTCGGCGCCGACCCGGACGCCGACCTTGGCGCCGACAGGGAGCCGTCCGATCGTGAGATCGCCGAGGAGCTGTCGGACGAGGTGCTCCCCACGGAGATCTACGCTCGGGCCGTCCGATGAGCGCGCCGTTCGAAGCGGGCGAGAAGGTCCTCCTCATCGACCAGCGAGAGCGGACGTACCTGTTCTCGTTGCAGGCCGGCGCCACGTACCACACCCATGCGGGCACCCTCGCGCACGACGACCTCATCGGCCGATCGGAGGGGACCCGGGTGACGACCGCGCGCGGCATGGTCCTGGCCGCGTTCCGTCCGCGATTCTCGGACTACGTCCTCAAGATGCCGAGAGGGGCGCAGGTCGTCTATCCCAAGGACCTCGGGCCGATCGTCGTGTACGCGGACGTCTACCCGGGCGCGCGGATCCTCGAGGCCGGGACGGGCTCGGGGGCGCTGACGATCGCGCTGTGCCGGGCGGTGGGCGAGCAGGGGCGGATCGTCTCCTACGAGGTCCGGCCGGAGCACCGGGAGCGGGCTCAGGCCAACATCGAGGGCTTCTTCGGGAAGATCCCCGACACCCTCGAGATGCGCGACGGCGACGTGACCGAAGCGGGCTCGACCGGGGAGCGGTTCGACAGGCTGGTCCTCGATCTCCCCGAGCCGTGGGCACCTCTCGGCGCGCTGCGACCGGCGCTCGAGCCCGGGGCCGTCCTCTGCGCGTACCTCCCGACGACGATCCAGGTCCAGCAACTCGTCCTCGCGCTCCCGGAGGCCGGCTTCCTCCACATCGAGACGTTCGAAGTGCTCAAGCGCGGGTGGCACGTCACCTCGCGGAGCGTTCGCCCCGACCATCGGATGGTCGGCCACACCGGGTTCCTGACCGTGGGCCGTGTCGGTCCCGAGGACTAACTTCAGGAGAAGTACCCTGTTCCGGGCATCGGCCAAGATCGGCTGGTTGCCGTATCTACGGGAAAGAGCCCCGAAAGGGCTCAAGATGCGGGTGAAGCGCCGATGACTTCGGTGGGAGGTGAGCCGGATGGCGGATCGCCACGAGCAGACTGAACAGCAGGCCAAGAAGATCCACGAGTTGCAGACGCAGATCTCCTTCCTCGAGGAGGAGGTCGGCCTCCTCCGCCGCCGCCTGACCAACGCCCCGCGACAGGTGCAGCTCCTCGAGGAGAAGCTCGTCGAGACGCGAGAGGCCCTCGCCCGCGCGACCGGTCAGAACGAGAAGCTGGCGGATGCCCTCCGGGACGAGAAGCAGCGGATCGAGTCCCTGGCCGAAGAGGTCGAGAAGCTCTCGCAGCCGCCCGCCACGTTCGGAGT
>JBKKAE010000145.1:0-3098 GCA_046714835.1 Actinomycetota bacterium
GATCCCGCCCGACGGCTACCTCCGCGAAGCGCGACGGCTCTGTACCGAACGCAACGTCCTCTTGCTGGCCGACGAGATCCAGACGGGACTCGGGCGGACCGGTGCGACGTTCGCGTGCGATCACGAAAACGTGAAGCCGGACGTGTACATCCTTGGGAAGGCGCTCGGCGGCGGGATCCTTCCGGTGTCGGCGGTCGTGTCGCGGGCCGAGGTGCTGGGGGTCTTCCGCCCGGGCGAGCACGGGAGCACGTTCGGAGGCAATCCGATCGCGTGCGCGGTGGGGCTCGAGGTCCTCGCACTCCTTCGGACCGGCCAGTATCAGCAGCGCTCGAAGGACCTGGGGGCGTGGTTCCTCCAGCGGCTGCGGGAGGAGGCGCCCACGTCGGTCACGGAGGTTCGCGGGCGCGGCCTGTGGTTCGGCATCGAGCTCACGCCCGAGGTCGCGCCCGCGCGCGACGTCTGCGAACGGCTGCTGGCGCTGGGAGTGCTCGCGAAGGACACGCAAGAGACGACGGTCCGGCTGGCACCGCCGTTGGTGGTGTCCCGCGCAGATCTCGAGTGGTCCCTCGAGCGGATCGTGGGCGCGCTGGCCGAGCGCGCGTAGCACCCTAATCCCAGAGCCGCTCCACGTGCCAGCGGTCGCGCTGACGGTCGTGGTACAGGTCCCAGACGGCGCCGCCGCGCGCCTCGACCCGCCAGTATTCGCGATCGCGGCCGTCCTCCCACCATCGGCCCTCGATCCGCCACCGTCCGATCACGTCGACCACCCGATAGCGGCGCCCTCGCCACTCGAAGCCCGAGGGCATCCCCCCGTCCCGTTCGACCATCACCTCCTCGTCGAACCGCTTCGTCATGAGTGCCTCGCTGGTCGAACGTGTGTTCGGGTTGGCAACGATAGGGCCCGGCCAGGACATCCGTCAAGGCGTGACAGGTGGGGAAGCTTGGCGCGTCAGCTGCCGGCCGGCGAGGGCATCCGCGACTCCCGGTACCAGGAGATCGTGGCTTCGAGTCCTTCTTCGAAGGGGACCTTGGCCGTCCAGCCGAACCCGTCACGCGCTCGCGACACGTCCAGGGCGCGCCGTGGCTGGCCGTCGGGTCGCGCCGCGTTCCACGAGAACGTCCCGCCGAAGCCGGTGCGATCCGCGATGAGGCCCGCGAGGTCACGGATCGAGATCTCGCTGCCCGTCCCGAGGTTGACCGGCTCGCTTCCCTCGTAGCGCTCCGCGGCCGCGACGATCCCGTCGGCGGCGTCCTCCACGTAGAGGAACTCGCGGGTGGGCTCACCCGATCCCCACACCTCGATCACGTCGTCCCCTCGCTCCGCGGCCTCCACGCACTTGCGGATCAGCGCCGGGATCACGTGCGAGCTCTCCAGGTCGAAGTTGTCCCGAGGCCCGTACAGGTTCACCGGGATCAGATAGATCCCGCGCATCCCGAACTCCTGGCGGTACGCCTGCAGCTGCACGAGAAGCGCCTTCTTCGCGATGCCGTACGGTGCGTTCGTCTCCTCCGGATAACCCGACCAGAGGTCGTCTTCGCGGAACGGCACCGTCGCGAACTTGGGATAGGAGCACACCGTGCCGACGCACACGAACTTCTCGAGCTCCCGTCGCCGCGCGTGCTCGATCAACAGCGCCCCCATCTGCAGGTTGTCGTAGAAGAACGTGCCCGGGGATCGCTGGTTCGCTCCGATGCCTCCGACGCGAGCGGCGAGGTGGACCACGACGTCGGGGTTCGAGTCCTCGTACATCGCCCGAACCCGATCCTCCGTCGTGAGGTCGTAGTCGCGGCTGCGGGGGACGAAGACGGATGCCCCGGCGGCATCGAGACGCTTCACGACCTCGGAGCCGAGGAAACCGGATCCACCCGGGACCGCGACGGTCTTCCCGGACCAGGCGCCACTCACGACCGGGCTCGGATCATGGGCTGCGCTCCGATCATGGATGCGTGGCGCTCCGATCGGGAACGGGACGCTCGAGCCCCGCGGCGGTGAGCTCCGCGTCGACCATCGAGCGGACCAGCTCCTGGAAGCTCACCTTCGGCTTCCATCCGAGCTTCGTTCGCGCCTTCGACGCGTCCCCGACGAGGATCGGCGGATCGACCGGGCGGAAGTAGCGCGGGTCCTGGCGAACGTGTGGTTCCCAGTCGAGACCGACGTAGCTGAATGCCTCCTCGAGGAAATCCTGCACCGAACGCGACTCACCCGTCGCGATCACGTAATCATCCGGCTCGTCCGCCTGCATCATCATCCACATCGCCTCGACGTAGTCGGCCGCGTGGCCCCAGTCCCTCTGGCTCTCGAGCTTCCCGAGATGGATCACGTCCGCGCGTCCGGCCAGGATGTCGACCAACCCTCGGGCGATCTTCCGGGTCACGAACGTCTCGCCGCGGCGCTCGCTCTCATGGTTGAAGAGGATGCCGTTCGTGCAGAACATGCCGTAGGCCTCGCGATAGTTCACGGCCATCCAGTACCCGTACACCTTGGCCGCGGCGTACGGAGACGCCGGGTAGAAGCGGCTCTCCTCGTTGGAGGGGATGTCCGGGTTGGTGCCGAACATCTCCGACGACGACGCCTGGTAGAACCGGGCAGGGCTTCCCTCCTGCCGGATCGCTTCCAACAATCGGGTCGTCCCCAGCGCCGTGACGTCCCCCGTGTACTCGGGGATGTCGTAGGACACCCGGACGTGGGATTGGGCGCCCAGGTGGTAGACCTCGTCGGGGACGACCTCGCGGACGATCCGGGACACGACGGTGGAATCGACCAGGTCCCCGTAGTGGAGGAACAGGTGCCCCGCCGGATCGTGGGGATCGGTGTACAGATGATCCAACCGGCCGGTGTTGAACGAGCTGGACCTACGGATGATCCCGTGCACTTCGTAGCCCTTGGAAAGCAACAATTCGGCCAGGTACGAACCGTCCTGGCCCGTGATGCCCGTGATCAGTGCGCGCTTGGAGGCCATGCGATATCCGCGCGATGTCCGCGGAGAGATGAGCTTATCATTCCACCCCTCGTGGGAAGCCAACAGCCTCCGTCGTCGGACACGTCGGCCGGCGGTGCGAACGGTCTCGACGACCGGACACGCCGCCGCCTCCGCCGC
>JBKKAE010000146.1:0-2874 GCA_046714835.1 Actinomycetota bacterium
GTCTACTTCTGCGCGCTCGACGTGTTCGAGCGCGCGCCGGCCGGCACACCGGTCGCCGTGAACGTCCGGAGCGAACCGGAAGCGCTGGTCTTCGAGGTCGTCGCGGAGTGTGACCTGGGAGCGGAGCGCCGCGCCCCACACGATCTATTCGAGGCGTTGGGCGGGCGCGTGACGATCACGTCGGGAGGCGACCGAACGACGCTTGCCGGCTCCCTGCCGCTCCCGCGATGACGCTAGTCGCTCTCTGCGAGGTAGAGGATCACGGCCTTCACTCGCTTGTTCACCGACGGCTCCCAGGTGAGCCCGAGCTTGAGGAAGATCGAGTGGATCACCTTCTCGACCGAACGTTCGGCCAGGAAGAGGGACTCACCGATCGCCGCGTTGCTCCTGCCCGCCGCCATCTCGCGCAGCACGTCGCGTTCGCGTGCGGTCAGGCTCTTGAGTGGCGACCGCTCGCCGCGGGCGTCCTCCGCGATCAGCCCCTCCACGACCTTCGGGTCGATCACCGAGCCGCCGTTCGCGACCGCGCGGATCGCGGACACGAGCTCGCCCGGGTCCTGGACGCGTTCCTTGAGGAGGTACGAGCGCCCGGCGCTGCCGCCCTCCAGGAGGGCGAGGGCGTAGCTCGGCGTCGCGTACTGGCTGAGCACGACGACGCCCACGTCGGGATCCGTGGTGCGGAGCCGATCCGCCGCCTGGATCCCCTCGTCGCTGTAGCCTGGCGGCATGCGGATGTCGGTGACGACCACGTCCGGACGCTCCGCCTCCACCGCGGCGAGCAGGGACTCGAGGTCGCCGCAGACGGCCGCGACCTCGAGCTCAGGGTCGGCCTCGAGCAGGCGCCGGACGCCTTCGCGCACGAGGAGATGATCCTCGGCGATCACCAACCGGAGCGGCATGGCGCGAGGATACGCCTATGACCAGCGTCCTCGTCGTCGACGACAACGACCGGAACCGGAAGCTCGCCCTCGACGTCCTGGACGCGGCGGGGTTCCGGACGTTCGGTGCGGGGACGGCCGCGCAGGGGATCGCGCTCGCGCGGGAGCACGTGCCGGACGTGATCCTGATGGACCTCCGGCTTCCCGACATGGATGGCGTGGACGCGACGCGGAAGCTCGCGGCCCACGAGCGAACGGCCCGCATCCCGGTGGTCGCGATGAGCGCGTCGCCGCTCGAAGGGAGCGAAGACTGGCTCGAGGAAGCGGGCTTCGCCGGATGGCTCGAGAAGCCGATCCACGTGAGCACGTTCCCCGAGCAGGTCCGCCGATACTGCACGGGGAGAGCGCAGTGACGAGGTCGAGGCACTCACTACCGTGCTGGCACCCCCCAAGCGAGACGGCTGGCCTGGTGGACCGAGACCATCGCGCTCCCTAGCCTCTAGACGGATCGGCTCGGCGGTGTGAACATCGTCGAGCACCGACGGCCCAGCGGCCTGAGCGGAAGGGGGAAGCACATGCGGAGGTTCGTGATCGGTGGCCCACTCGGGTTCTTCGTCATCTCGGTCGTGCTCGCAGCGTGCGGTGGCTCGAGCACGGTCTCCGGAGGGGGGCAGAATCAGCGCTTCGCGGACATGTGGAACATCGACCAGATCGAGAGAGATTTCCACCAGTCCACATCGCTGAAGGACATCGAGCTGATGCTGAGCCTGTACGCGCCGAATGCGACCTTCACCGTCGGGGGGGGAGAGACCGCGGTGGGTCTGGATGAGATCCGGGCGTTCTGGACGGAGAAGTCGCCAGTGTTCGAGCCGACGAACAACTGGATCTCCGATCACCCCGCTTACAAGATGAAGATCACGGTGAACGGCGACCGCGGGACGCTGCACTTCGAGTGCCACTTCGTGGATGCCGAGACCGCGAAGGTTGTGGCGGTCACGGCCGCCGATGCGGACGTGGCGCGGATCGAGGGGCAGTGGCTGATGACGAACTTCGTCGGCGGCACGACCGAGCTCTAGGCCTGCGAGCCCGTGACCGACGCGCGTGCTGACGAGCGGCGAGCGGCTGTCGCCCACAGGTGGCGGCCGCTGAGCCGCATCGACGATCCGTTCGTTCGCGCCGTCGCCCGCCTCCCGGTCACGGTTCGCACGAAGCTCCTGATCGCGTTCGTCGGCACGTCGATGCTCCTCGTCGCGGTGGGACTGCTCGGGCAGCTCGTCCTCGGGCAGTCGAACGACCGAGTTGGGAGCCTCGGACCGCTCCGGGAGCGAGTGATCGCCTACGGACAGCTCCAGCGGGACGTGGGGAACCTCCGCCAGCTCATGGCGCAGAACGTGGGGGGGGAGTTCTGCAAAGTTTGGACGGGGGTGGAGTGCAGCAGGGAGAACGCGGAGGCGATCGATCGATACGCGAGGACCGCGGTTCGCGTCATCGAGGCCGGGACGGCCGCGGATCAGTTGCTCTTCACTCCGCCCCGCGAGGATCGAGGCGATCTCGAGGACATCAGAGCAACGGCCCACCAACTGTGGCTGCTGTTGGGCGAAGAACTCATCCCTCTCTACGAGGAAGACGCCACGGTCGAGGAGATGGACCACGTCCGAGCTCAGGCGGAGGACCTCTTGAGCCGCCTCAAGACATACACCGCGAACCTGGCGGACGGGACGCGGGCCGAGGTCGACGAGCTGATCGCCCGGAACGAGAGGTCGTTCGCGAGCTCGCGCGCCTTGTTCATCGGCGTGGCGGCCGGCGCCCTCGTGCTCGCCCTGTTCCTGGGGTTCATCCTGTCGCGGTCGCTCGTCGGGTCGATCCAGGACATCGACGGCCGACTCGCCGCGATCGCGTCGGGGAACTTCGAGGGGCATGTGGACGTCGAGAACCGCGACGAGCTGGGCGCGCTGGCCGCCAACGTCAACCGGATGAACGACGAGCTCCGGAGCGT
>JBKKAE010000147.1:0-3834 GCA_046714835.1 Actinomycetota bacterium
ACGCGTCGCTCGACTACGAGCCCTGGGGCTACCAGGAGTCCGACGTCGTCCGCGTCGACGTGCTCCTGCACGGCGAGCCGGTCGACGCCTTCAGCACGATCGTGCATCGGTCGAAGGCCTACGCGTACGGGAAGAAGATGACGGAGCGGCTCCGCGAGCTGATCCCGAGGCAGATGTTCGACGTCGCGATCCAGGCGGCGATCGGCTCCAAGGTCATCGCGCGCGAGACCGTCAAGGCGAAGCGCAAGGACGTGCTCGCCAAGTGCTACGGCGGCGACATCACGCGCAAGCGGAAGCTGCTCGAGGAGCAGAAGAAGGGGAAGGCGCGGCTCCGCAAGGTGGGGCGCGTCGACGTGCCGCAGGAGGCGTTCATCGCGGCGCTACGCGCCGATCAGGGGGCGAAGAAGAAGTGAGCGCCCCCATGGACGCCGCCGGCATCTACATCCACATACCGTTCTGCCTGACCCGGTGCGGATACTGCGACTTCAACGCGTACGCCGGGCTCGATCATCTCGCGTCCCGCTACGTGGCCGCGTTGTTGCGCGAGACGGAGCTGGCCGCGGGGGACTGGGAAGGCGTGGAGGTCGTGAGCGTCTTCTTGGGCGGGGGCACGCCGACCACGCTGGAGGTGGCGGACCTGAAGGCGCTGCTGGCTCGGTTGCGGTCGTCGTACGCCGTCACGGCCGACGCGGAGGTCACGATCGAGGCGAACCCCGACACGGTCGACGAGCAGAAGCTGTCCGGGCTTCGGGAGGCCGGCTACGGGCGGCTCTCGATGGGCGCGCAGTCGTTCGACCGTTCCGTGTTGGCCGCCCTGGAGCGTGTCCACCAGCCCGAGTCGGTCGTGAAGGCGTTCCGAGCGGCCCGCGCCGCGGGCTACGACAACGTGAACCTCGACCTGATCTACGGCGCGGCGGGGGAGAGCGTGGAGTCGTGGGAACGGACGCTCGAGGAGGCGATCGCGCTCTCGCCGGAGCACGTCAGCGCGTACGCGCTCACGATCGAGCCGGCGACGGCGCTCGGCCGGCAGGTGTCACGAGGCGACACGCCGGCACCCGACCCCGACCTCCAGGCCGAGATGTTCGAAACGGCGTGCGGCTTGCTCGGCGACGCAGGCTACGGCCACTACGAGATCTCCAACTGGGCGAAGCCGGGCTACGAGTGTGGCCACAACCTGGGGTATTGGGAGCGCCGGCCGTACGTCGGGCTCGGCGCGGGTGCGCACGGCTACCGCGACGGACGCCGGTGGTGGAATGTGCGACCACCGGAGGAGTACCTGTCGATGGTCGAAGCCGGCGAGCTGCCCGTCGGCGGGTCCGAGCAACTCGAACCCGCCGATGCCTATCTCGAGGAGGTGTTCCTGCGGCTCCGGATCCTGCAAGGCATCCCCGCGAGCTGGGTCGAGGACGGCCGCGCCGAGCCGTACCTGGAGAGCGGACTCCTCATGCGTGACGAGGGACATCTGATCCCGACCGAACGCGGCATGCTCCTGCTCAACGAGCTCGTCCTCGGGCTCACGGCCTAGGCATCAGGATGGAAGTCGACGCCGCAGGCAGGCTCGACGGAGATCACGAGAGGCGAGATCTCGTTCCTCGGGATCGTGAAGTCGTTCGTCTCGAGCACGTGGAAGACACCGTCCTCTCCGAGGGAGAGTCGTGTCTCGTGTCCCTCGAGATCCGTGTCTGCGTCGACCTCTCCGAGGACCCAGGTGTAGACGAGGATCGGGGCCTCGGGGTAGTTCTCGCAACGCAGGCCGCCGGAGAATCCTTCGTCACCTCCCACCACGAACCGGATGGGCTCGTTCGCCGGAAGGTTGGCCCGCGGCGCGCCCGGCGGCGCCACGAAGAGCGAATAGATGCCCGGCGACCGCTCTGAGGTTGGCACCGACACCTCATAGATCGAGTAGGAGGGAGTGCTCGATGCCTCTTCGAAGACGACCAACTCGAGGATGCCGTCGGCGTCCAGATCCGTCGTGGCGAACGGTCGGCAGAACAGGCATGTCCGCAGGAAGCCCACGCCGCCCGGCTCGGCGATGCCGTCCCCGTCCAGATCGGCCGCGACAACGTACTCGCCGTGGCCCTGCGAAGGACAGCGTCCGTCATCCGTCTCCTTCGCTCCCGTCCATGCCGCTCCCAGCGTGCCGTCGCCATACCAGTCGATCTGGCCAACGTGCTGTATGTCGCAAAGGGGGAAGCTCAGACCGATGTCGCGTCCCTCGGGCCCTGGGCTCGGCGAGCCGGTCGACTCGGGGGTGGGCGAGAGAAGCGATCCGGCCGGCAACGGCTGCCAGGCCGGTGACCTCCCCCTCACGAGCTGCACGAGGTTGCCCAGTGGATCCCCCGCAGGCGACGGATCGACCCGATAGATCCATTCCCCGTCGGAGACGAGGAGGGCCGTCGCGTCCGGAGCCCATGCGATGTCGCGCTCGAGCTCGGATGCGAAAGCCACGAGTGACGCCTCACCGCCGGTCGCCGGCATCGTCCAGATACCGTCCCTCCCCTCGTACGGCCTCATGAACGCGATCTTTTGCCCGTCCGGCGACCACGAAGGCGCTTCCTCATCGGAGTCGCTGGTGGCGACGAGCCACTCGAAGCCGGTCCCGTCCGGATGCACGATCCCGAGGTCCGATGTGGTGTATGAGCGGGTGAAGTCGAGGGCAGCGAAGGCGATCCGAGTGCCGTCAGGTGACCACGTCGGGTGTGCGGGCCACTGCTCGAGCTCTGCCGGCTGAGGGAGCGGCTGCGTCCTGCCGCTGTTCGCGTCCCCAGCGTAGAGGGCGGCGGAGTCGACGGTGGATCCCACGAAGATCAGCCTCGAGCCGTCCGGAGACCACGCCGGATCGCTGACACCCTGGTGGGTACCTTCCTCCGTCTGCCATGTGACGGCTCCCCCACCGATCGGGACGGTGGCGATCACGCCGAGCCCCTGATCGATCTGGTGGACGTACGCGATCGTCTGACCGTCGGGCGATACCGCGGGCTGCGTGTCGTTCGTCGCGTCGTCGGTGATCTGCCGGAGTCCGGATCCGTCCGGTTGGACCGCGAACAGGTGGGAGCGGCCATCGGCGCCCTCCTGCGAGAACACGACCTCGCCGTTGGCGGAAAGGGGGCGTACGGGGGTCTGGCCCGTCGTCCGCCCGTTGCCGTCGAAGGCTCGCTGAAGGGCGACGAAGCCGCCCGCGGTCGCTGCGAGCACCGCGAACGCCAAGAGCCCGGCTTGTACGCGGCGAACGCGTTCGCGGTGCGAGCGCCGACGTGCCAACCCCTCGAATAAAGAGTCACCGTCCACCGGGCGCTCGGCTCGTTGGAGCCGGCGCGTCAGCTCGTCATCGACCTTCGACATCGTTCGTCACCTCGGTGTCATGCACGGCGAGCGCCTCCATCAGATGCGCCCTCGCTCGCGCGAGCGAGCTCTTCACGGTTCCTTCGGCGATCCCGAGCGCCGTCGCGACCTCGGTGGTGCTCATCTCGAGCAGATAGCGAAGGACGGCCACCTCGCGCTGGCGCCGGGGGAGCCCTTCGAGCGCCCTCGCCACGTCCACGTGCTCCTCGCTCGCTGTGACGGCCGAACCCAAGCGTTCGGGCAGCCGCCATCGAGCTCGCCGCTCGGCCATCGACCGCCGCCACCCGCTCCGCGTCAGGTTCAGGGCCACCGCCGCTACCCACGCGGGGAGCGATTCCACCTGTTCGCCTCGTTCGGATCGGATCCATGCTCGAACCAGTGCCTCCTGTACGGCGTCCTCGGCCGCGGGGTAGCTCCCGGACGCAAGGGCCACGGCGTTCACCAGGCGCGGATAGTCGCGCGCGAGGAACCCGCGGATCTCTGCTTCGTCCA
>JBKKAE010000148.1:0-11587 GCA_046714835.1 Actinomycetota bacterium
GAGAACCTCCCCGCCCCGATCCCGAAGACCGGGTGCTCGACCATCAGGAACCACGCGTCGTGCCACAGCGCGAGTCGCGCCTCGGTGGAGGAGCTCGCGACCGCATCGATCGCGTCGTCCCCGGAGCGGGGAGCGTACGTCCCGCCGAGCACGACGGTTGCAACGAGGCAGATCAGGAATCCTCCTGCGACGACGGTCGTCGTTGGGGTCCACCGACGGCCGACCAGAGCGAGGACGCCGACCGTGCCCACCCCGGCAGCGAGGGCGACCGCCGCCGTCGATCCGATGATGACCAAGGAGACCGCGAGGAGCGCCATGACAGTCGTTGCGATGGCTCTCCACCACGAAGCGGACAGCGCGACGAGGATGAGCGACGCCACGAACGCCTGAAGGAACAGGGCCGCGTTCGCGTTCTGATACCCGAGGGGTCCTCCGATCGGATCCCCATCGAGCAGATCGCGCCATGTCCACGTGCCGAGGGCGACAACGAACAGGACAACACCGGCCGCGATCGCTCCCTCCCATCGGCGCGCGAGAAGACGGGCAGCGACGTAGCCGATGGCCGCCGTCGTCAGGGTTCCGATCGGCCCAACCTGCGATCCGGGCGACATCGCGGCCGAGAGGAGGATCCACCCCGCGAGGCACGCGACGAGGAGGAGCCCTATGACGTCGGCCCGCGTGAACACCGACGGGCGGCCCGCTGGCAAGCGGGGGAGAACCACGGTCATCGTGCCCCGGCGCCGACCTCGACACGCGCGGCAAGGGCAGGACGGCGAGCGCGACGCAACTGTTCGGGAGGGATCGAGACAAGGATCAGCAGAGCGGGCAGGAGGAGGGTCCGCTGCCGGGCGAGGATCCCGAAGTTCGCCACGCTCGTGAGCACGATGATGCCGCCGGTGAGGAACGCCGTCAGGTAGGCCACGTAAGGCTGCCGCCGCATGCTCCTGACAGCGGTCCACACCCATCGGTACCTGATGATGACCAGCGACATGAGCCACGCTGACTCGAAGGCCGCCATCAGGGTCTGCGCCTCCGACGCCTCGAAAGGGAGCGGCCGGAACAGAACGGTACCGAAGGCAAGTGCGATCCGTCCGGGCGATGTCAATCCCGGAGCACGGAATTCAGATCCTCCTGTCTCCGTCTGGATGCTCGCCTGTCCGAGCGCGCCGCTCACCCCTTGTACCGACGCCAAGCCACCCTCGACCGGAAGTCCGCTGCGGACCAAGAAGTTTTCGGTCTGCCGGAGGAAGACGGCGGCGACCAGTACCACCCCAACCAGCGTGATCAGCTTGACGAGAGGAGCCAGTTGTCGGAGGGAGGGCGCCGGTCGCTTCACCAGGAAGGCACCGACGAGCGCGATGGCCGCGATCCCCGCGAAGTGCGGCCGGACCGCCGCCGCGCCGAGGAGACCGAGCGTTAGCGGTACGACCCCCTTCGATCGCGCGCCGGTAATCACATGAGCGACGCCAAGGCTGAGGAGACCCAAACAGAAGAGCATCCAGGCTTCCTTGCCGAGGCTCGATGGCCAGAACAACAGCGAAGGAAGGAAGAAGAGGAGCTTCGCGTACGTCCGCGCGCGGCCTTCCGGCACCGCGATACGAAAGGCACGGTAGAACCAGAAGAGCCCCAAGAACCCGAGCCACGAGAAGAGTAGGAAGCTTGCGAGCAGGGATGGACGGACGAGCATCTGCCAGATCGCGTCCACGGAGGTGATGAAGCTCTCCGGGGTTTTCACCACTGCCCCGAGATCAACATGCCCGTTCGTCCACTGTTCGACGAGTTGGATCGCGTCAAGGTGGTACTTGAACGCATCCCCTTTGTTGTCGTAGATCACGAAGCCCAGGACGTATCGAGCGACCGCGCCCGAGAGCTTGAGGGCGAGGCCCAAGTACAGCACCGTCGCCAGCCGCGGGTCACCATCTCGTCTGGCCTGCCTCCGGAGCACCGGAACGGTCAGTGCGACGATCACGGGGGCGACCAAGAGGCCACCCCAGATGTCATACGGCGTCGTCTCCATCAGGGTGAGCAATGTGCCGACATAGATGCCGATCAACCCCAGGCCGAAGACGGTGATCGCGGTGGGACTCGACGATGAAGTCGCGGATCGGAGCGGGTATGCGCTCGTCAGAAGACCTCCAGGGTTCCTGCGGACACGGCCCACGAGCCGAGATCCGAGACGAGATCGAGGCCCTCATGGAGCGGGTTCACCGTGAGGATGAGTTCGCCCTTCGGAGACCGGATGAACCGTCGGCGCCGCGCGGCGGTGAGCTGCGTGGAGCCGGGCGAGAAATGGCACGTGAGGTGATCGACCGGAGCAGAGGCAGCCACGCGATCGAAGAGATCCGAAGCGGCGACCCTGTCCCCGGGCCGCACGAGGATCTCGGCGATCGTGGCCTCCCAGAGGATGCCTCGAGGGCGTACCCGGAAGATGGCGATCCCCTGGATGCGACCGGCCTCTCGAGCGACGATCGCCCGATAGCCGAGCGGCGCGTTCGAGTACCGCCACTCCAGGTATTCGGGGGTGTAGGGAGTCGCCAGCCGGCGAGCGGGGCGGTCGAGCTGCTCCAGGAAGGGGCGGAGATCCGTGTCGTCGCCCAGCCCCTCCGAGGCGAGCGGCGCGTCGACGTCGATCTCCCGCGTCGGGCGAGCCGTGACGGAACTTGCCGAGCGCAGTCCTCGCGCGAAAGCAACCGGCCGGCGGACCTTGATCCAGACGGGGACGCGCCCGACCTCCTGCCAGCCCATCTTGAGATAGCCGGGGCGGCTGGATCCGTTGGGCGTGTTGAAGACGAGATCCGTGTCGGTCCTCAGTTCGGCGAGGGCCGCCTTGGTGAGGGTCGAGAAGATCCCCTTCCCTCGTTGGTCCTGGCGGGTGGCCGTGTCGACCGCCCGCACCGCCCGGAGCGACCGGTCGCCCAGGGTGAATCCCCACCGCAGGAAGGCGCGCAAGCCCACGATCTCACCGTCGAGCTCCGCCACGAGGAGCAGCGACTCGCCGAAGGGGTTATCGAGATGCTTCCACCGGAAGAAGTCCGGGGTCCGTGCGCCGCTCGGGCCCTCGCCCAGGGCTCCGACAAGGAGCGCCAGCACCGCGGATTCATCGTCGGGGACGTACGGCCTGATCTGCAGCGTGGTCCCAAGCTCCGTGCTGCTCATCCCTTGACCTCCTCGTAGATCGCCAGGTACTTCGGCGCGACGACTCCGATGTCGTAGGCAGCGGTGCACCGATCGCGCGCGGCGTTTCCCATCCGGGTCCGCTGGGTCGGGTCCGTCAGCAACTCGACGGTCCGATCGACGAGTCCGCCGATCTCCCCTTGATCCACCAGGTATCCGGTCTCTCCGTCGACGACGACCTCGGGGACACCGGCGACCGCGTAGGACACCACCGGCAGACCCGACATCCCCGCTTCGATGACGCAACCGGGCATCCCTTCCACCTTGCTCGCGAGGAGGAGGAGGTCCGCCGCCGCGAGCAGGTCCGCGACATCCGAGCGGCTCCCGAGGATGCGAGCCAGACCGTCGAGTCCGGCGCGCTCCGCTCGTTGCTCCACCTCATGGCGGAGGGGACCGTCACCTGCGATCAGATGGACCGCTCCCGGGAGGACGCGGCGGACCCCGTCCATCACCTCGAGATGGGCCAGCGGGTCCTTCTCCCACGACAGCGCGCCCAGCGAGATGACCACAGGGGCATCCATCCCGATGCGCAGTCGTCGGCGGGATTCCTCTCTCCCGAGCGGGGATCCGATGCGACCCGGCTCGACGCCTCGAGGGATCGTGACCACTCGGTCGGCTGCCACGCCGAACGCGTCGATCGTCTCGCGACGCACCGCCTCGGCGACCGCGACGATCATCCGGCATCGACGCATCAGCTGGCGGTAGGTGCGTCCGGTAAGGCTTCGCGTCGCACGCTGCGGAGACAGACCGATGCGGCGGTACACGATCCGATCGCGACGACCCGCGACGAGTGCCGCGTACTTGAAGGGTTCGCCGCCGTGGACCTGAACCACGTGCGGACGCCAGCTGCGACAGAGGGAGCGCAGTCGCCACGCGATCATCGGATCCATCCGGATGCCGGGGATCAGCCGGCCTCGTCTGGAAGAGAGCACGTCGACGGGCGCTTCGAATCCCGCCGGGTGAGGCGGCGATCCCCGCAGGACCGCCACCCGCTGGTCGACACCGGACGCCGACAGGGCGCGGATCAGGTCCGCCGCGAACATCTCCGCCCCCCTCCGATCACCGGTCGTGATGACGTGGAGGACGCGAAGACGGTCGCTGAGCGCGTCGGGAGTCATCGTGCTTCAGCCGCTTGCCGTTTGGATCCGGATGCCAGGTGGCGGTACAGGTCGATCATGGCCTCCGCGCTTCGGGTCGAGGTGAATCGCTCGAGGAAGATCTCCCGGCTCCGTCGCCCGAAGGCCTGAGCCAGGCCTGGGTCCTGGAGGATCCGATCGATCGCATCCGCGAGCTCGTCCGCAGCGGCGACCGGGACGAGCAGGGCGTTCTCACCCTCCTCGACGATCTCCCGAACGGCGGGGAGATCCGACGCCACGATGGGGAGACCTAGCCCCATCGCTTCGAGCACCGAGCCGCCCAGCCCCTCGAAGAGCGAGGGAAATGCGAACAGGTCTGACGCAGCCAGCAGATCCGGCACGTCTTCCCGATGGCCGAGGACGTGCACCCGGCCCGCGAGCTCGGGGCCATCGAGCAACCGATCGAGCTCCGGCGACGACGCGCCGCGTCGGCCGGCGATCAGGAGCCGGAGGTGCGGCCGGCGCGGCGCGAGCGCGGCGACGGCCTCCAACAGGAACCGCTGACCCTTCTGGAATTCCTGCCGACCGACGGTCAGAACGACCTCGTCCTCGTCCCGCAATCCGAGAGTGTGCCGAGCGGACCGCCGGCGCTCGGGGCCGGCCTCGCCGAGACGGTCGGGGTCGCGGCCGCGATGCACCACGGTGATCAGACCGGGGTCGAGGCCCATGTCGGCGACAGCCCAGCTCTTGACCGCCTCCGTGATCGCATGGAAGTGATCCGTCATGCGGCGGGCGGTCGTGATGTCGATCAACCGGATGGCGGACAGCGCGAGTGGTCGCACCCGAGGGTCCTGCTTGCGGATCGGCGCGTACGGCGTATTGACCAGGCTCGTCAGGACCGTCGCCGGACTCCCGATCGACGCCAGCCGTCCCACGAGGTTGGACGCGAGGATGGTCGTGTGGATCAGGTCGGGCGATTCCTTCGCCACGATCCTCCGGAGCGCGCGCAGGCGAGCGATGGGCCGTTTCGGGAGGAAACGGACGTCGGCGCCCGACGCGAGCACCTCGGCCTCTACGCCGTAGGGCCGCCGATCCAGGCACGCGATGATCGCCCCGATCCCGGCATCCTCGAGCGCCGGGAGGAGCTCGGCGAGCGAGCGTTCGGCACCTCCCGCGCCGAGGCTGTCGATCACGAAAAGGATCTTCATCCCGTCCACGGACGTGCTCACCGGAGTCCTCGGAGCCGGTGGATCGTGGGGTGTAGACCGCTCAAGATGATCCTGAATCGGTCGAACGTCGCGTCGCCGTCCACCCTGAGTCTCGAGATGTGGAAGCGATCCAATGGGCGTGGGGGACTCAGCCGGTGGTCGAAGAGGAAGGCGACCCGATGGCCGGCCTTCCCCACGGCATCCGCGACGCGCGCATCACGGTCACCGTCCGGATACGCGAACGAATCGATCTCATGTCCGATCGCGCGGGCGAGGATCGCATGGGACTCCTCGACCTCGGTGCGGATGGTCTCGGGCTCGCATGTCGACAAGCACGGGTGCGTGAGCGAGTGATTCCCGATCGAGATGCCCTCCGATTCCAGACGGACGAGCTCCTCTCCGGTGAGTTGGCTGACGCGAGGGGCCGGCCTCGACGCCGTGCGCCGGAGCTCCTCGATCGACCGCACGCGTGCATCGTTCGGGACCTTCTTGAGAACCCGGACGGCGTCGTCGGGCCGCAGATCGGCGACGGCCGGCGCGGAACCTCCGGCGCGCACCAGCTCCTTCACTTCGGTCCACCAGTGCGGCGAATCGGTCTCGATCAGACCCGCCACGGCGAAGGCAGCTGCCGGGATACCTCGCTCACGGAGCATCGGCATCGCGACGTCCAACACGTCGCGGTGGCCGTCATCGAAGGTCACGAGCACCGCTCGCCGGGGGAGCCTGCCATCTCCCTCGGCGGCTCGGACGACCTCGGCGAGGCTCACGGGGGAGGCGGCTCGCCGCAGATGGTCGAGCTGTGTGGCGAAGCGATCCTGGTCCCTGATCTCGTGGTAGGCAAGCACCGCCAGACTGCGGGCCGCCCGCCAATGGAACATCGGCTGCACCGGCGTCCGTCGCAGGACGGCGTCAACCATCGTCCTCGTTCCTCCGGTCACTGGAGGTCCCGCGGATCGAACGTCATGACGGGCTGCCATCGAGGGACGCCTCCGTCCAATCGGAGCTGAGGGCCACGACCCCGAAGTCCGAAGCGTGGGACGGTCCGCCGAGGATGGACATCGGCCGGTCGAGCTGCCAGCGATCGCGGACGATGCCGTCGTGCGACAAGATGCCGACGGTGGGGAAGTACAAACCGGGTCGGAGGGGGAGGGGGGCCACCCGGCAGGTCACGGACCCCGACCGACGATCGAACCGGATCGCCGGCGACTCCACCGCCGCGACCTCGTATCCGGTCTCGTCGAGGAACCCCACGCAGATCACCCCTTCCTCGAGATCCTCGGCTTCGAACGTGACGTGGAGCTCGACGCCCGTCCCGTTCGTTGACGGCTCGCCCACCTGGACGCCGACCAGCCGCGCGCCGCCGGATCCCCATCGCTGCATCCCACGGGCGGCGAGCATCTTCCTGACGCCTCCCTTGGCCGGCGTCTTCGCGTCCTCGTCACGGCGCTCCATCGCGGTGCCGTAACCCGCGAGGATCTCCGGTGTCGGACCCGTCGCGACCACGCGACCGTGGTCGAGCCAGATCGCTTCCTTGGTCATGCTGCGAACGAGTCCCAGGTTGTGTGACACGAAAACGAGTGTGCCCCCACCGATCCGGTACTCCTCGAGCCACCGCACACACTTCCGCTGGAACGCCGCATCGCCGACCGCCAGCACCTCGTCCACCAGCAGGACGTCGACATCGAGGGCTGCGATCGTGGCGAAGGCGATCCGTGTGACCATCCCTGCCGAGAATCGCTTGAGGGGTGTGTCCGCGAGATCCTCGATCTCCGCGAAGTCCATGATCCGATCGACCCGCGCGCGCATGTCCTTCCGGCTGTACCCCTGGATCGCTCCCAGGAGGTAGACGTTCTCGCGGCCGGTGAGGTCGGGATGGAATCCGACGAGGACGTCGATCAGGGCCGCGATCCGGCCGGAGGAATGGACCGATCCTCGGGTCGGCGCCGTGACACCGGCGATCAGCTTCAGCATCGTTGTTTTTCCGGCGCCGTTGTGTCCGACGATCGCGACGGAGGAACCTGGGGGCGCGGCGAAGGAGACGTCATGCAACGCGTCGAACGTGTCCTGCGCCCACCAGCTCGGAAAGGTCCGGGCAACCAGCCGGTCGACCGGAGGCGGCAGGGCCTCTCGGATCCGAGCGCGCCCGACGCCGATCCGATACGTCTTGGTGAGTCCTTCGAGTCGGATCGCGTTCGTCTCAGATGACATCGGCGAACCGCTCTTCCGTGACCGAGAAGTACCACGTGCCGATCACCAGCATCACCAGGGCGCCGATCACCGCGGGAAGGAGGAAGTTCATCGACGGTGCTTCGCCGTAGGCGAGGACCTGCCGGGACATCTCGACGATCCCCGTCATCGGGTTGAGCATGTACAGGGTCCGCAACCCGTCGGATTCCACCGACTCGAGCGGATACATGACCGGCGTGAGGAAGAGCCAGAGCTGCATGACGAGCGGGATCGCGATGCGGATGTCACGAGCGAACACGTTGACCGCGCTGCCGAACAGCACCACCCCGACGATCAGAACAAGCTCGATCAGCAGGATCAACGGGAGCCACACCGCGGTGATCGGAAGACCCGCCCCCGTGATGACGGCGAAGAGAACGAACCCCACGAGCGAGATGCCGAGGTCGATCATCGACGTGCCGATCATGCTGAACGGGATCGCGGCTCTCGGGAACGGGAGCCGCGTCACCATCTGGATCGATCCCACGACGCTGGGAACACCCGCCGTCACGCTCTGGGCGAAGAACGTCCAGGGCGTGAGTGCGGCGAGGGTGAACAGCGTGTACGGGACACCGGGCTTGCCGGACTGCACCCCGATGACTTCGTGGAACACCACCGTCGCCACGAAAAGGCTCGCGAGCGGCGGCAGGATCGCCCACGAGAAACCGACGAGCGACTGCCGGTATCGCAACTGATATTGCCTTCGGATGAGCGACAGCACGAGCTCTCGATATCGCCAGAGTCGGATGATCAACGGTGGGTCCTCTCAGGTTGTTGTGGGACAGACTCAGCTGAGCCTCGCCGTGTGATGTGCCGGTAAAGCGCCTCGATGTCTCGGACGGCCGCGACGATGTCGTAGCGATCCGCGCCCGCGCGAGCCTCCCGCGCCATACGGTTCCGTTGCTCCGGATCCCGCGCGAGGGTGAGGATCGCCTCGGCGAGCAGTTCCGGCCGTCCGACCGGGACGAGCAGTCCTTCCTTCCCTTCCCGGATCTCTCCCTCGATCCCGGGCACGGCGGTCGCGACGACGGGCAGCCCGAGGGCGAGGGCCTCCATCATCGAGACGGCCAACCCCTCGAACTCGGAGGCGAGGACGAACACGTCGCACGCCGACAGGAACCGTGCCGAATCTTCGACGTAGCCGAGGAACCGGAACCGATCCGATAACCCGAGTTCTTCGTGATGTCGGATGATCGCGGCCCCGGAGGTATCTTCCACGCCGGCGCCGGCCGCGGCGAAACGCACCGACGGCTCCGCGTCTATCACCGAGCGGGCGGCGTCCAACAGGTCGGGATATCGCTTCTGCTCACGAAGGTTCCCGACGGTCCCGATCAGGATCTCGTCGTCCCGGATCCCCAGTTCCTTCCGAACCGCATCTCGATCCGTGGTCCGCTGCCGTACGTGCTTCAAGGGTATGCCGTGCACCACGGTCCTGAGGTGTTTGGCGAGCGGTTTCCAGACAGACGCCCGGACCGCGTCCGAGACGGCGACATGCGCATCATCCAGCGGGAACGTGATCGCGTTCAGCCACCTGGTCGGAAGCACGTATCCGGGCCACGGGAGGTGCTCCGTGTAGACGATCCGTGGGCGTCCCTTCGAGCGGATGGAACGGGCCACGATGCGTGCGATCCCCGCGACGTACGGCGAGTGGACATGGAGCACGTCGATCCGATGGCGTCGGAGCAACCCCCGGAGACGGAATGCCCACCGAACGTCCCACTCCTTCCCGCCGTGCAGGCACGTCACCGGGACGCCGACCCGCTCGAGTTCCGGCGCGAGCGCGTCCTTCCACGGCAGCAGGTAGGCGACCTCGCAGTCGAACACCTCTCGGTCCCGGGCCTCGGCGACGAGGCAGACCAAGCGCTCCGCCCCGCCGGCCCCTAACCCCTTGATCAACCAGAGCACGCGGATCCGATCGATGGCACGAGGATCAAGCGTCGAGGTCGGTCGCGCCTCCTCGCCGATCGACGGTCCCGTCCTCGCGCTCACGCGCTCGCCAGCGGATCCGGAGCCTTGTGGGTCGCTTCCAGCCACGATCCGAACATCAGGACGTCCCAGAGCGGATACTGGCGGTTGTACTTCCCGGACAGGTGCTCTTGCCACATCGAGCCGACCAGGGCGGGCTCGAGGAACCCATCGTCCATCAATCTCCGCTCGTCCAGCAGTGAGTCGGCCCACTCGCGGAGAGGTCCTCGCAGCCACTCTGCGATGGGGACACCGAACCCTGTCTTCGGTCGATCGATCAGCGCGTCGGGCACGTATCGCGAGAGGACCTTGCGGAGAAGCCATTTGCTCTTCCCGTCGCGGAGCTTCATCGAGAGCGGGAGGCGCCACGCGAACTCCACGACGCGAGGATCGAGGAGCGGGACACGTGCCTCGAGGCTGACGCTCATGCTCGCGCGATCGACCTTGGCGAGGATGTCGTCGGGCAGGTAGGTCACGAGATCCAGATACATGAGCCGTTCCGTGATGTCGTCGGGGAGCCATCCGCCGGACCGGTCGGCCGGCGAGGGGGGCTCGGCGGCTCCCACCACGAGACGGCTCGGCTCGTGCCAGTGCGAGATCAGCCGGAGGTACGCATCGTCCGGGTCGTTCGCTCCCAGCATGTTCGCGAGCTTGTGGACCTTGTCGCCGATCATCCGGTGTCGAGCCGCATCGGGAAGTACGCGATCCGATCGGGAGAACAACCGCTGCCAGCTCTGCGGAGACGCGGAGGTCATCGCGCGCGCTGCCGCGCGTCGCATCGGCCGCGGAAGCCAGCCGACGGTTCCCCAGACCCGGGGGAGCCATCGGTAGCGGTCGTAGCCGCCGAAGAGCTCGTCACCGCCGTCCCCCGACAGAGCGACCGTCACGTGCTCCCGGGCCAGCCGAGAGACGAGGAACGTCGGGATCTGAGAGGAATCCGCGAATGGCTCATCGAACATCTCGGGGAGACGGGGGATCACGTCGAGGGCTTCGCGCGGCGTCACCATCAGGTCCGTGTGCTGCGTCCCGAGATGGGCCGCCACCTGGCGCGCATCCCGAGCTTCGTCGTAGCGCTCGTCGGTGGATCCGATCGTGAACGTGCGCGCGGTCCCGTTCCCGGCGGCCTGCATCTGGGCCACCACCGTGGACGAGTCGACCCCGCCCGAGAGGAAGGCCCCGAGGGGGACGTCGGCTTGCATCCGGAGACGGACGGCGTCTCGGAGGAGGTCGTCGAGCACGTCGGCCGCCTCCTCGGGCGAGCCGTCGAACTGGCTCTCCATCCCCGCACGCGCCACGTCCGCGGCGTTCCAGTATGGGATCGGTTCCGGGATCTCGACCGGATCGACCGCCCGGATGGTGAGCATCGCACCCGGCGGGAGCTTCGAGACGCCGCGGTAGATCGACAGGGGCGACGGCACGTACTTGTAGCGGAAGAACGCGGCGAGGCTCCTCGGGTCGATCGCGGCCGAGAAGTCGGGGTGCGCGCGGAAGGCCTTCAGCTCCGAGGCGAACAGGATCGCGGATCCCGCACGGCCGTAGTAGAGGGGTTTCTCGCCGACCCGGTCCCGGACCAGGTGCAACAGGCGCTCTCGCCGATCCCAGAGCGCGTAGGCGAACATCCCGTTCAACCGATCGAGCGCTCCACGAGCGCCCCATTCGGTCACGGCCGCGAGCAGCACCTCCGTGTCGGAGCGCCCGCGGAAGCCATGCCCGAGCCCCTCCAATCGGGCCCGGAGCTCGAGGTGGTTGTAGATCTCACCGTTGAACACGATGACGTGCCGTCCGCTGGCCGAGACCATCGGCTGATGGCCCTCCTCGGTGAGGTCGACTATCGAGAGCCTGCGGAACCCGATCGCGATACCAGCCTCGCGATCGGTCCACACGCCTTCGTCGTCGGGACCACGGTGGTGGCAGGCCCCCCCCCACCCCGAGGCGCAA
>JBKKAE010000149.1:0-3864 GCA_046714835.1 Actinomycetota bacterium
TGCTGCAAGGGGCCGCTTGCACCACGGGGCTCGTCGGCGTCTTCGCCGAATAACAGGATCGAGGCACCCACGATCAGGGCGAGGACGCCGGCGCCCACGCCCACGAGCAGCGCCCATCGCCTCCCACCGGTCGGGAAGATCTCCCGTCGCCGTTCGGCCGCCTCCTCTGCTTCGAGTGGCGGAACCACCTCGTGACCGTCGACGCCCGTGACGCCGAACAAGCGGAACTCGCCGTCGAGACCCTTCAGCTGATGGACGCCGTGTTCGGCGAACGTGATCCCCGCACCGGGAACGATCTCCCGAACCGACGCCGGCACGAGCACCTCGCCGGAACCACCGACCGACATCACGCGCGCCGCGGTGTTCACGACGAGTCCGCCCGGCTTCTGCCCGCTCGTCTCGAGCTCGCCGAAGCTCACGCCGGCGCGGATCTCGATCCCGAGGTCACGGACGGCCTCGGTGGCGGCCACGGCGCAGCGGATCGCGTCGGCCGGTCGTTCGAACGTCACGAAGAACCCGTCCCCTGCGGTATCGACCTCGTGCCCCCC
This sequence comes from Actinomycetota bacterium, assembly GCA_046714835.1. Classification (GTDB taxonomy): domain Bacteria; phylum Actinomycetota; class UBA4738; order UBA4738; family HRBIN12; genus JAJNBA01. The sequence goes on from JBKKAE010000149.1 coordinate 549, forward strand.
GAAGCGGCTGATCAGTCGCCGGAGGATCCGATGATGCCGGGCCACGAGCTCGCCCCACCGGGTGTTGCCCATCTCGGCGGCGATCGCCGTGGAACCGACGATGTCGGTGAACAGAACGGCGCCGAGGCCGCGCCCGCCGGTCCGCCGCTGCATGGGCGGAGTCTAGGGTCGGCTCGCTCCCGGGTCGAGAGGCTGCAGTCAGACTCCTACCCACGTGTCGGGGTTCGAGGCGGCACCTGCCAGCTCGATGACCTCTTGGGAACGCAGGACGGCGGGCTGCCTGACCATCCAGTCCTTCACACCTCTCGTTGCGTCCACGTACACGTCGGCCGGCCGCTGCTTGATGGTCCAGTCGTCGCAGATGATCGCGAGCACACCTCGAACCTCGACGGGTCGGCCGATCGCGCTCGAAAGGAGCCGCGAGGCCCGGCTCGCCTCAGCCGACGCGTTCGGGAGGAATTCGGTGCGACGCCGGTTGTGCAGGATGCTCTTGGGTCCTATCCAGACCTTGCCGCTCAGGTTCTTGGTGTTGATCGTGAATACTCCCCCGGGCCCGACCACGAGGTGGTCGACGTTCGTGCCCGCGTCGCCGAGGGGCACAGCGTTGATCACGTGCCATCCATCCGGGAGCCGGCCGAGCCACCAGCCGGTGGCGAGCTCGCCGTTCGCTCCCCTGTTCGATGTGCGCTCGTCCTGGTGGAGTCCGAGCACTCGCGCGAAGCGCGACCGGACGGGCTCAGCGGCGCGAAGACCGTCGGCACGAGGGCCCAACAACGTGTCGCCACGCTCGACGCTCGCCCACTGCTCGTTCGGATCGGTCTCCATGCTGGTGTCGTCGGCTTCTCCGAGGGAAACCTGAGCTCCACGGAGCGCTACCCTCACGGCCATGCCCGACCCGCTGGACACCCGGTTCGCGAAGGTAGGCGACGTCCACATCGCCTATCAGGTGGTCGGAGACGGCCCGATCGACATCCTGTTCGTCGACACCTGGGTGCATCACGTCGAGGCGGTTTGGGACTTCCCGGACTTCGCCCGGTTGCTGCGACGGCTCGCCTCGTTCGGCCGCCTGATCCACTTCGACCGTCGAGGGACCGGGCTCTCCGACCCCCTCCCGCTCGACGCCCTCCCCGACTTCGACACGCAGGTCGAAGATGTGATCGCGGTCCTCGACGCGGCGGACTCGGAACGACCCGTCATCGTCGGCACCAACGATGGCACGCTGGTCGCGATCCTCCTGGCGGCGGCACATCCGGAGCGATGCAGCTCGCTCGTCCTGTTCACACCGACGGCGAAGCACGAGCTCGAGGGAGGACCGTCGATCGAGTCGGTCGAGGACGTGGTCAACCTGATCACGGAGGCAGGCGACGACAGCGGCCTCGACTGGCTCGCACCGAGCCGTGTCGGCGACGACGCGTTCGACCGACGGCTGCGCAAGCTCCAACGCAACTCCGTTCGCAGAGGAGCGATGGGGCACTACTACCGGCAGACGATGCTCGCGGACGTGCAGGACGTGATCCCGCAGCTCGGGTGTCCGACGCTCGTCCTGAACCGGAGCGGCAACCGGGTCGTCCCGATGGAGCACAGCAAGGACGTAGCAGCCCGTATCGAAGGCGCGAAGCTGGTCGAGCTCCCTGGTGAAGACCACCTGATCTTCTCCCAGGACACCGATCGCGTCGCCGACGAGATCGAGGAGTTCCTCACGGGAGCCCGGACCGGCAACGATCCGGACCGACTGCTCACCACCCTGTTGTTCACCGACATCGTGGATTCCACGACGCGTGCCGCCGAGTGGGGTGATCGACGCTGGCGGGATCTGCTCGACCAGCATCACGCGCTCGTGCGCGTGCAGCTCGAGCGCTACGGCGGCCGCGAGGTCTCAACGACGGGGGACGGCTTCTTCGCGTCGTTCGCGTCGCCGACACAGGCGGTGCGCTGCGCCCTCGAGGTGACGGACGCCGTCGAGACGCTCGGCGTGCAGATCCGCGCGGGCGTCCACACCGGCGAGGTCGAGGTGAGAGGCGACGATCTCGGCGGCCTGGCCGTCCACATCGCGGCCCGCATCAGCGCGGCGGCGGGAGCAGGCGAGGTCCTGGTCTCGAGCACGGTGAAGGATCTGGCGGCGGGAGCAGCGCTGACCTTCGAGGACCGTGGCGAACACGAGCTGAAGGGCGTCCCAGGCCAATGGCGTCTCTTCACGGTCGCGCGTTAGCGGGCCTACCAGTAGCGCGCGGTCGCCATCGCGGTGACGGCCAGCAACAAGAGCGCAAGGTCGATCTTCCCGGCGCGCTCCAAGGAGCTCGGAAGGCGCTCCGATCGGGCCTGTTGCTCCGGCGTCGGCGGACCTCCCGAGGCCGCGATCAGGAGGGGTAACGGCGTCAGCGACCGAGATCCGATTGATCGTCCAGCCCGTAGAGCCGGCGACCGGCAGCCGACATCCGGGCAGCCTCGGAGGGACTGATCAACCACGCCGGATCGTTCGACTTCCCTTTCCGCTTGCGGCGACGCGGGCGGCGTCCCTTGGGTTCGGCCTCCGACGCCGGAGGCCTCGGAACCGACGAGTGTCGTGCATACGCCGGCCTCACCATCCGTGCCTCCCTTCGATCGGAGCCGACCGCGTTCTCCTGTGCGCCGGACTCCACGGGACCCGACAAGCCGGTCTGAGACAGGGTCGTCGTGTCGGCCGAGGGCGTGTACGGAGTGGTGCCCGATCGAGCGGCCACCAACCACCGTTCCTCGAGGTCCCGCCGATGGAACTCGGTCGCGAAGCGATGCGCGCCCCACCTGGTCGCCCGCTGCTGGGCGTATCGCAACAGGGCAGTCTCGACGAGCTCCTCCTCGGTCAGCACGGGATATGTATCGGCATACGGAGATCCAGAACTTCAATCGGCGCAGTGGAAGTTCAGGGAGGCGCACCGCGGTCAGCTCTCGAGCTCGTCTCGGAGCGCCGAGAGCCATTCGACCGCGATACGGTCCTGCGGTCGGCCGGCTGCCCGTTTCATGCGGATCAGGTCGTCGAGAGCGGCGACGCGGACGACGAGCCCGTCGAGGTCCTCGTCCGTCGCCGAAGCGTCGAGGTCCGCGAATCCGTCGGTCCCGGCAGGCGTACCCAAGCAGTCCATCGGACCCGCGTCGGTCGCGAACGTGAAATGGTCTCCCGCCTCGAGTGTTCGGCCGTCGAGAAGGAACGGGACGTCGGCTGGGGCTCCGCGGAGGCGAGCGTGAAGGCTCTGGAGAGCGTCGGCGAGCCGATCGAGGTTCCCGCGATCCCGAGCCGGGCAGATGTCGACGTCGCCCGTCATCATCGGCGAGCCGCGGA
>JBKKAE010000150.1:0-6401 GCA_046714835.1 Actinomycetota bacterium
CCGGGCGCCACGCGCGGGCCCCTTCGTCGTACCCGGTCGCTACGCCACTGCGCCGTGGCACTTCTTGTATTTCCGACCGCTTCCGCACGGACACGGCGCGTTGCGCGGCACCTTGTCGCTGATGACCTGATTCGGATTCGACTCCTGCACCGTGCCCGATGCTTCCGCCGCGTCCTCCTCGCCGTGGCTCTCGCGGACCCGGTTCACCTTGGGCTGGGACACCCGTCGTTGCTGCTGCTCCGGTTGGACCAGCTCCACCCGGTAGATGTAGCGGACGAACTCCGTCTGGATCGTGGACGTGAGCTCCTCGAACATGTCGAAGGCTTCGCGCCGATACTCCGTGATCGGGTCCTTCTGCGCGTAGCTCCGCAGGTAGATCCCTTCCTGCAGGTAGTCCATCTCGTAGAGGTGCTCGCGCCAGCGCGTGTCGATGATGTTCAGCAGGACGACGCGCTCGAGCTCCCGCATCATCGCCTCGCCGAGCGTCTGCTCCTTCGTCGCGTACGCGGCCAGGGCGTCTTCGAGGAAGGCCGCTTGGAGCGTCTCCGAGTCGCGGATCTCGGCCACCTGGTCGGTGGTCAGCGAGACCGGATAGATCTCGGAGAGGGCGGTGAACAGCCCGGCCCGGTCCCATTCCTCCTCGAAGACCTCCGGTGGGCAATAGGTCGAGACCGTGGCTTCGACCACGTCGCGGACGAACCCCGATGCCTCTTCTGTCAGGTCCCCGCCGTCGAGGATCTTCCGGCGCTCGCCGTAGATCACCGTGCGCTGGCCGTTCATGACCTCGTCGTACTTCAGGACGTTCTTCCGGCGCTCGTAGTTGAGCTCCTCGATCTGTCCCTGGGCGTTCTGGACCGCGCGCGTCACCATCTTGGCTTCGATGGGCTCGTTCTCGGGCCACTTCAGGCGCTCCATGATCGACGCGACCCGGTCGGAGGCGAACATCCGCATGAGATCGTCCTCGAGCGACAGGTAGAAGGCCGACGCGCCCGGATCGCCCTGCCGACCGGATCGGCCACGGAGCTGGTTGTCGATCCGGCGAGACTCATGCCGCTCGGTGCCCAGCACGTACAGACCCCCGAGCTCGATGACCTCCTCGTGCTCGGCGTCGGTCTGCGCCTTGAACTTCGCGAAGATCGGCTCCCACTCGGCCTCGTAGGCTGCGCGCTCCTCCTCGTCCATCTCGAACAGCAGGTAGCGATCGTTGTCGAAGTCCCGCGCCGCCATCTCCTGGCGCGCGAGGAATTCGGGGTTCCCACCGAGGAGGATGTCGACGCCTCGGCCGGCCATGTTCGTCGCGACCGTCACCGTGTCCTTGCGGCCGGCCTGCGCGACGATCATGGCTTCCTTCTCGTGGTTCTTCGCGTTCAGGACGTGATGCTTCACGCCGCGGCGGTTGAGCATCCCCGAGAGCTTCTCCGACTTCTCGATCGAGACCGTGCCCACGAGGATCGGCTGGCCGGACTCGTTCCGCTCGATGATGTCGTCGATGAGGGAGTCCCACTTCGCCTCTTCGTTCTTGAAGATCAGGTCCTGCAGGTCGTCGCGGATCATCGGCTGGTTCGTCGGGATCTCGGTTACGCCGATCGAATAGGTCTCCTCGAACTCCGTGAGCTGCGTCTTGGCGGTACCGGTCATCCCGGCGAGCTTGTCGTACATCTTGAAGTAGTTCTGGATCGTGATCGTCGCAAGGGTTTGGTTCTCCTCCTTGACCCGGACGCCCTCCTTCGCCTCGATCGCCTGGTGCAACCCTTCCGAGTACCGGCGGCCCTCCAGCACCCGGCCCGTGAACTCGTCGACGATCTTCACCTCGCCGCTCTGGACCACGTACTCGACGTCTCGCTTGTAGAGCTCCTTCGCGCGGAGTGCGTTGTGGAGGTGATGGACCAGCATCGTGTTCTCGTGGTCATAGAGGTTGTCGATGTTCAGCAGGTTCTCGACCTTGGCGACCCCCGCCTCCATGACGGCGACCTGGAACTTCGCCTCCTCGACCTCGTAGTGCTCATCGCGGGTGAGCTGCGGCGCGATCCGCGCGAACGTCTGGTACCACTTGGCGCTGTCCTGCACCATGCCGCTGATGATCAGCGGGGTCCGTGCCTCGTCGATCAGGATCGAGTCGACCTCGTCCACGATCGCGAAGTGGTAACCGCGTTGGACGGTGTGGTCGAGCCGCATCGCCATGTTGTCGCGGAGGTAGTCGAACCCGAACTCGTTGTTGGTCCCGTAGGTGATGTCGGCCGCGTAGGCGGGCCGGCGCTCCTCCGGGCTCATCGCGGATTGGATCAGACCGACCTCGAGACCGAGGAACCGATAGATCCCGCCCATCCACTCCGAGTCGCGCTTCGCGAGATAGTCGTTGACCGTGACGAGGTGGACACCCTTTCCCTCGAGGGCGTTCAGATAGCCAGGCAGGGTCGAGACGAGGGTCTTGCCCTCTCCCGTCCGCATCTCGGCGATGGTGCCGCGGTGCAGGGCCGCTCCCCCCATCAACTGGACGTCGAAGTGGCGCTGGCCGATGGTGCGGCGCGCGGCTTCGCGCGTGGTGGCGAACGCCTCCGGGAGCAGGTCGTCGAGTGGCTCGCCGTTCTCCAGGCGCTGCCGGAACTCGACCGTCTTGTGGGCGAGCTCCTCATCCGAGAGGTCCTCGATCTCGGGCTCCCACGTGTTGACGAGCTGGGCGAGCTGCTCGAGCTCCTTGCGTCGGCGCCCCTCGCCGATGTTGCTGAACTTGTCGATGATGGGCAATGCGGATCCTTTTCGTGTTGGGGAACCTCGATTCTACCGGCGCCTCACGTCAGACCCGGATGCGAACCGGCTCCCGTAGCCGCGCGACCAGGATGAGGGCACCCGCGACCAGCACGGCGAGTCCCGCCCCAAGGGGGCCGTAGCCCGCTGATTCGAGGACGATCCCGCCGGCCAGCCCCGCGGCCGCAGAGGTGAGGCTGATCAAGAGATCCGTGAAGCCGAGGGCTCCGGCACGCTCGTTCGGCGCCGTCATGTCGCTGATCACCGCGGTGGCTCCGAGGAACGTCGCCGACCATCCGAGTCCGAGCGCAACCAACCCGACCCCGATCACGACGGCGTTCGCCTCGGTCGCGGCCAGGAGCGCTCCGGCGATGCTCGTGACGCATCCGGCGAGGAGGGCGGCGCGGCGGCCCGCACGGTCCATCCAGCGGCCGATGAGGGGCGCGAACGCGAACATCCCCGCGATGTGGGAGCTGATCACCAACGAGATCGTCGTGCCCCCGTGATGCGCGTGGTCGAGGGCCGTCGGTGTGACGCCCATGACGCCCACCATCGCCATCTGACCGACGGCGCCGGCCAGGACGGCGGTCCGGAAGGTCGGGACGCGGAGCAGCTCCCGCCAGCTCCGTCCGCCCTCTCCGTCGGTCACGGCGTCTCGGACCGCAAGGTCACGGGGGTCGGGTCTCACCGCGAGCGCGCAGACGAGCGCGCCGAACGCCCCGGCGATCGGGACGATCCAGGGAAGGACGGAGCCCTCGTCGGCTGCGCCCTCGATCACCGCGGCGAGCAGCGGACTCCCGACCGCTCCGAGCGTGCCGGCGGCCAGGAGGATCCCGACCGCGCGTCCCCGTCGCTCCGCCGGGTACATGTCGGCGACAGCGCCGCGCCCCAGGTTCGCCCCGCCGAGCGCGACGCCGAAGGGGATCGTGCTCGCCATCAGCCCTGCGAACGAACCTGCCCGGATGGAAAGGGCGGCGGCGGCGGCGGCGCCGCCCACTAGGATGTACGACAGGATGAGGCCAGGGCGGCGGCCGACACGGTCCATCCACCGGCCGATCAGCGCGGCGCCCGCGGCCGCCGCGAGGAAGTAGAGCCCCCACAGCAGCCCGGCCGCCCCCTCACGTCCAGTGAGCCGAGAGGCAGCCGGACCGCCGATCACGAGCATCACGGGGAACGTGGTCTGCACGAACCCCTGCGCGAAGGCCAGGAGGATCGTGTTGCGACGGACCAGGCGATTGCGCTCTGCGGGATCGGCGAGCCGTTCCTCGGTGGGGCGGACCGTCACAGGGACTCCGTGAGCGCGCCCAGGCGCTCGACCAGCCTCGCGTTCTCCGAATAGTCGACCGGCACCGCGATCACGGACACGGCGTCGTCGTCGAGCGCCTTGCGGAGCGTCGGCAACAACTCGGAGGCCTCGCCGATCGCGTAGCCCTTCGCGCCGAAGCTCTCCGCGAACTTCACGAAGTCCGGGTTCCCGAACGAGACCGCCGCTCGTCTGCCGAAATGGATGTCCTGCTTCCAGCCGATCAGTCCGTACCCGCCGTCCACCCAGACCAGGATCACGAAGTGGACCTTCTCTCGGACCGCGGTCTCGATCTCAGCGGCGCTCATCAAGAAGGCACCGTCGCCCATCGCCGCGAGCACCTTGCGCTCGGGGTGCACGAGCTTGGCGGCGAACGCACCCGGGAGCGCGAACGCCATCGTCGCCAGGCCGTTGGAGATCAGACAGGTGTTCGGCGCGTACGTCGGGAAGAGCCGGGCCATCCAGACCTTCACGGCACCGGTGTCGCAGAGCACGATGTCTTCCCGAGCGAGGGCCTCCCGTACGTCGTACACGATCCGCTGAGGGCGCACCGGGAACGCGTCGTCCCCGGCCCCCGAATCCAGCTCATCACGCAGGAAGCGCTCCCCAGGTGGCTCCGGGTCTCGTTGCGGCTTCCCGGGTGCCGCCTCGGCGATGGCATCGAGCGATTCCCCGATCCCGCCCTGGACCCCGACCTCGAGCGTGTAGGCCTCGTCGACCTCGGCGACCGTCCGGTGGATGTGGATGATCGCCTTGTCCCGACCGGGGTTCCAGCGTTCCGGCGCGTACTCGACGAGGTCGTACCCGACCGCCACCACGACGTCTGCCTTGTCGAAGCCGAAGTTCGCGTAGTCGCGGACCATGAAGCCGATCGTCCCGAGCGCGTTCGGATGGTCGTCGGGGAAGACGCCCTTGCCGAGGAACGTCGTGGCGACGGGAAGGTTCAGACGCTCGGAGAAGCGGACGAGCGCGTCCATCGCGTCGTCGCGAGCGACGCCCGGTCCCGCGAGCACCACCGGAGCGGTCGCGTTCTCCAGGACCTCGGCCGCCCGACGAACCTGCGCGTCCGCGGGCGCCGGATCGACCGGCACGTTGACGCGGAGCGGCGCGCCCGTCGTCTCCTGCTCGGCGATGTCCTCGGGCAGGATCAGGAACGCGGCGCCGGGGCGCTCGGTCCGCGCTTGCTTGAAGGCTTTCCGCACCATCTCCGGCACGGCTTCGTCCACGGTGATCATGCCGCCCCACTTCGTGATCGGTCGGAACAGCTCGACGAGGTCGACCGCTTGATGGGACTCCTTGTAGAGCCGGTGGAGGCCGGCCTGCGCGGTGATCGCCACGAGCGGGTGCGAGTCTAGGTGCGCGTTCGCGATCCCGAGCATCAGGTTGATCGCACCGGGGCCCAAGGTGGCCAGGCACACGCCGGGACGTCCCGTGAGGGCGCCGTAGGAGTCGGCCATGAACGCGGCGCCTCGCTCGTCCCGCGTGGTGATGAATCGGATGGATGAGTCCGCGATCGCATCGATCACGTGGAGGTTCTCCTCGCCCGGCAGGCCGAAGACGTAGTCGACCTCCTCGTTCTCCAGGCACTCGACGAGCAGGCGGGCGACCGTTCGTGCTCTCCGCGCGGCTTCCATCTCCCGACCAGGCTACCCGTGCGGCCCGCCGATACGCTCGCCGTATGGAATTCAAAGACGTGGTGCGGCGCAGACGGATGGTGCGGCGCTTCGACCAGCGGCCGGTGGCCGTCGACACGGTCGACCGCATCATCGACGTTGGGCGTCGCGCCCCTTCTGCAGGCTTCTCGCAGGGACTCGAGCTCTTGGTCCTCGACACCCCGGAGACGGTCGCCACGTTCTGGGAGACGACCCGCGCCCCGGAGTTCGGTTGGGAGGAGAAGACCGTCGCGCACGGGCCTACGGTGCTCATCCTGCCCCTGCCGGATCCCCGTCGGTACCTGAAGCGCTACGCGCAACCCGACAAGATCGAGTTCGGCATGGACGAGGAAACCAAGTGGCCAGTGCGCTTCTGGGAGGTCGACGCGGCCATGGCCTCGATGCTGATCCTTCTCGCCGCGGTCGAGGAAGGCCTGGGCGGGTGGTTCTTCGGCATTACCTACGGAGAGCGGACGCTGCTCGATCACTTCGGTGTCCCCGCGCACCTCCGCCCGATCGGGATCATCGGCCTGGGATATAGGGACGGAGACGAGGAGCCCTCGGGATCGTGGATGAAGCACCGACGGCGGCCGCTGGAAGAGCAGATCCACCGCAACGGCTGGTGAGCGCGTCCCGGGCGGCCGCTACGCCCGTTGTTGCAAGAGCTGGCGGGTGAGCTGCGCCTGCGCGACGTGCTCGCG
>JBKKAE010000151.1:0-2898 GCA_046714835.1 Actinomycetota bacterium
GTCGTGGAGTTGAGGACCGTGGTCCGGAGCCAGGGCAACAACGCCGCGCTGAAGGACGGGTCGGTGCAGCCCGACGGCTTCGCGTTCGCGTTCGAAGAGATCCCGGTCCTGATCCACGCGTTCCGTCGGATGGTCCGGGGGCTCGAATGGGACGTGTGCGAGATGGCGTTCGCGACCTACCTCTGTGCCCGCGAGCACGGCGTGCCCTTCACGGCGATCCCCGCCTTCGTGATGCGCGGCTTCCACCACGGCACCGTCGTCCACAACACCTCGGCGGGGATCGGTATCCCGAAAGATCTCGAGGGCAAGAGGGTCGGGGTCAACCGCGGATACACGGTGACGACCGGCGTGTGGGCGCGGGGCATCCTGCAGGATGAATACGGCCTGGACCTGTCCAAGGTCACGTGGGTGCTCTCGGGCGATGAGCATGTCGCGGAGTACGTCCCTCCTCCGAACGTGGTTCGACTCGGCGATGGACAGGACCTCGGCGAGCTGGTGGCCTCCGGCGAGATCCCGGCGGCCATCGCCCTCCCGGTGGGCGACCGCGTGGACGACCCCTCGCTCGCGCCGTTGATCCCGGATCCCGACGAAGCCGCGTTCGCATCCCTCCGGGCGCGAGGGCACTACCCGATCAACCACCTGCTCGTCGTCCGGGACGACGTGCTCGACGCCAACCCGGGGCTGGCCGCCGAGATCTTCCGGGTGTTCGCCGAGGCGAAGCGCCGATACCTCGGCATGCTCCGCGCGGGCGACATCCCGGAGCCGACGAGCGTAGACCGCTTCTACGAGCGGGTGATGGAGGTCATCGCGGACCCGCTCCCCTACGGCATCGAGCCGAACCGGGCCATGATCGACGAGTTCATCGGGCACGCGCTCACGCAAGAGGTCATCCGTCGGCCCGTGCGGGCCGAGGACGTCTTCGCGGCCGAGACGCTCGACCTGATCGCCTGACCTCCTCCCCCGCTTCTCGAGCTCCGGGTCCATGGCACTCATTCCCCCACCCCCTCGAGGAACTCCTGGACACGGGCGGGCGCCGTGTTCTCGGTCTGCTCCGAGACCGGCACGTCCCAGTATTCCGCCCCCGGGAGGCACTCCTGGAGGTACCGAGCCGCGGAGGTCGCGTGCGATGCGTCCTGCCCCGGGACGATCAGCGCCGGGAGGTCGAGCTCGAGGAGGTCCTCCGGTTCGGCTCCCGGCGAGGTGTCCCGGTCCAGGAGCCCTTGCACCATCCCCGTGACGACGGCCTGGTACCACTCCGGGTCGAGGTGTCGGTAGTCTTCCGCGAACGCGTCGTCGTGGCGGACGACCTGTCCCCACGGCCCGATCCTGGGGTCCTGACCGAACCCGGCGTCGTGACTCCTGGTGAGCTCGACCACCCCGCTCAGCCCATGCTGCTGCACGAACGCAGAGTGGTCGGCGAAGCGCGCGTGACCACGGATCCGGTAGCGGGCCCCGCCGACCGGCCAGAAGAGCACCATGCTGCGGACCACGTCCGGATGGGAGGCGGCGAAGGCGAGCACGGGCGAGCACCCCATGCACCCTCCCATCAGATGGGCCCGATCGAAACCGAGGTGATCGAGGAGGCCCTTCGCCTGCGCGACGTAGTGGCTCCAGGTCACCTCCTCGACCCGCCCGCCCGAGGCCCCGGACTCGCGCCGGTCGTAGACGATGCAGGTGTACCTCTCGGCGAGGTGGTCCAAGACCCGCGTGTCCCGGTAGATCTCGAGGGTCCGCCACTTCGACATCGCGGCGTCGAAACCGCCCGGGGAGCACATGAGGAGCGGCGGGCCTGAACCCACCACCTCGTACGCCGTCGTGATGCCGTCGATCACCGTCGTCGGCATGCCGTCCCCCCTCGTCTCCACGTGTCGCCGTGACCCTAGAAGAACTCGTCGAAGCACACCCGATCCGGCCGCATGCCCGCCTCGTGGAGCATCGCCTGCGTGCCCTGGACCCTCAGCCCTCAGCCGAGGCCGCGGAGTCATCGGCCTCGATGAGCACTCGATCGCCTTCGACCACGACGGGGTACGTCCGAACCGGGACCCACGGGGGCGGTCCGAGCACCTCGCCCGTGCGGACGTCGAATCGCCCGTGATGGAAGTCGCACTCGATCTCGTGGCCGGACAGCTCCCCTTCCGAAAGCGATCCCGGTCCGTGCGTGCAGTGGTCATCCGTCACGAAGAACTTGCCGGCCACGTTGTGGACGGCGAGCGTGAGGCCCCCGGCCTCGACGAGCAGGGATTCACCCTCGGCCAGCTCGTCACTGGAACAGATGTCGATCAGCGGCATGTCGCTCGTCACGCCTCCGCTCGCGCTCTCCGCCCTATGGTCTTACCATCATACCCACAGCGGATGGCCGGCAGTAGGCTGGGAGGTGCCACCCGTAGGTGGGAGTTGACGCCGCTCACGTCGGAAGGGAGACGGGGATGCTTCGCCAAGAGGACAACGATCTGCTGACTCTCACGGGACCGGGCACACCGATGGGCGAGCTGTTCCGCGGCTACTGGCTCCCCGCGCTCCTCGCCGAAGAGCTGCCGGAGAGTGACTGTCCCCCGGTGCGTGTGAAGATCCTCTCAGAGCGGCTGATCGCGTTCCGCGACAGCGAGGGCCGGTACGGTCTGATGGACGAGTTCTGCGCCCACCGCGGCGTTTCGTTGTGGTTCGCTCGCAACGAGGAGTCCGGCCTCCGGTGTCCGTACCACGGCTGGAAGTACGACGTGACCGGGCAGTGTGTCGACGTGCCGTCGGAGCCGGACGAGAGCGGCTTCCGCGACCGCATCAAGCTCCAGAGCTACCCGCTGGTCCGGATCGGCGACATCCTGTGGACGCACATGGGCGACCCCGGCGATCGACCCCCGATGCCCGGGTGGGAGCCCTACCACGTCCCGGCCGAGCACA
>JBKKAE010000152.1:0-4916 GCA_046714835.1 Actinomycetota bacterium
GAGCCGTTCCCGACTCGCTCGCCCAGCGCGCCCGACGGGCTTCGATCCCGCGATCTCCTCCTTGACAGGGAGGTGAGGACGACCGGACTCCTCTACGGGCGCATATGTGTTGGTGCCGTGCCCCCAACGGGATTCGAACCCGTGCTTCCGCCTTGAAAGGGCGGCGTCCTAGGCCGCTAGACGATGGGGGCCCTGCCCCTCGCCATCTTCCCATCGGGGACAGCCCAGAGAGTATAGCCAGGGCCCTCCAGCCGCCTGACGCGCCGCACCATCTCAGCCCGGGCGCCCGTCGCACACGAGGTCGACGTCGGCACCGTTCGCGGTCACCGCGGCCTGGAGATCCTCACACCGAGCCTTGGTCTCGGCCGCCGCATCGCTGAACGCCGGTGCCTCGAGCGCGTCCAGGATGGGTCCCGGACCCGGGAATCCGGCATCCCGGACCTGGCGCATGAGATGGAGCTGGCTCCTCCATGCCTCGAGATAGGCGCGCTGAGCACCCGCGAGCTCCTGGGGCGGATCGAGCTGGCGGAGCGCGTCCACGACATCTTCATAGAGCCGCGCGCTCTGGTCGACGAACACCGTGAGGACGGACATCCTGTCCTCGCCTGCCGGAGCGTCCTCCAATCGGCCCTGTAGGTCGCGACGGAGCCCACGCTCCTGGATGTGCGCTGTCTCGCTCACCCGCTGGAGCTGCTGGAAGTAGTCACCCGGCGCGGGACCGGCGTCGGCGTCCCCGCCGCACGCCGCGGCCAGCAGGAGCATGATGGCGAACGCTCGATGGACCCGCATGGCACGCAGCGTGTCAGCGGACCGCCGGGAACGGCAACCGCTCAAGGAGGCCCGTGCTCAGGCCGAAACCGGTCGTATGCCTCACGGTGAGCTTCGAGTGGTGCTGGAGTGGTTGGGACTCGTCGAGCCCGACCGGTCGCGCCGCGAGCCCATCGCACTGCCCCGATGGGCTCCCTGGCTCGTGTCCCTGCTCCTCGTGACGGCTGCGGCGCTGGGAGCGCTCGTGGTCACCGCCCTGCTCGACGTCCGGGGCTGAAGCGGTCGCCGATCCGCAGATCCGACCCGCCGGCGGCTTCGAGGACGTGACGGGCGCCACAGCGAGGGACGACCACCCGACCGGGCCGGCACCGCCGCACCTCGATCACCCTCATCTGCAGATCCAGGAAGACGATCGAGATCGACTCCTGCATGCCGAACGTGTGGACGCTCCGGCATCTCCGGAAGAGCATCGCCTCACGGGGGCCCGGTGGCGGGCGGCCCCGAAGCCCGCGCATCCGCTCTCTACTGGTCTCGGGGATCAGCACGCGCCACCCGCCGCCGGGCCCCTCCATATCCACGGTGCGCACGGCTCAACCCTAAGCCGCCCCCACGACACGGATCAGGCGGTGAGCCGTGGCAACACGGTGCGCACGAAGCCGTCGAGGCGTTCTGTGCCCTCGCTCGGCCAGAAGACGACCAGGTAGCTGAACCCGAGCTCACGGAGAGCTTCGGCCTGCGCGGTCACCTCGTCCCATGGTTCCGCGATCGAGAGGTTGGCCGCCCGCACGATCGAGGCCGGATCGCGTCCCGCCCGTTCAGCGTTTTCTTCAAAGAGGCGCACTTTCCGGGGGAGCACCTCGAAGTCCTCGAAGCAATGCCAGACGTCCGCATGCCGTGCGGCGAGCGGGATCATCACCCGTTCTCCGCCCGCCCCGATCCAGATCGGCGGATGAGGCTGTTGGACCGGCGGAGGACGGTAGGTGACGCCGTCCAGTCGGTAGTGGCGACCTTCGTAGTGAGCGTCGTCTTGCGTCATCAACAACCGGATGAGCTGTACGCCCTCCTCAAGACGCTCCATCCGCTCGTGGGTGTTCGGGAACGGCAGACCGAGCTCACGATGCTCCGCTTCGTGCCACGCCGCGCCGAGCGCCAGCTCCAGACGCCCGGCGGAGACCTGATCGACGGTCACGGCCTGCGTGGCGAGGATCGACGGGTGTCGGTACGTGATCCCGGTGACCATCACTCCCAGCCGGATGCGCTCTGTCTTCGCGGCGAGAGCGCTCAAGAGCGTCCAGCTCTCCATGCACGATCCTCCCGGATCGCCGTCGGTCGCCTTGAAGTGATCGAAGAGCCAGGCGCCGTCGAATCCCTGCGCTTCTGCGTAGGAGACGCGATCCGATAGCTCCGTCCAGCTCAGATGCTGCTGATTGACCTTCAGGCCGACTCGCACGAGCCCTTTTCCTTCGATCGAGGACCTCGCGAAAGCGCAGGGATCGTCGCGTGTACGATCGGTCCGATGGTGACGGCGAACAGCACGGTCCCGATGCCGACGGTGCCCCCCATCAGCCATCCGGTCCCGAGCACCGTCACCTCGATCACCGTGCGAACCATCCGGACCGAGTAACCGCGGTTCGCGAATCCGACCATCAGCCCGTCGCGAGGCCCGGGTCCGAGCGCGGCCCCGATGTACGCGCCCGTGGCGATGCCGTTCAGTACGATGCCGCTCACCAGGAAGCCCCACCGCGCCGACAGCTCCGTCGGTGCTGGCAGGACCGCGAGCGTCGCATCGAGGGACAGGCCCACGAGGATGACGTTGGCGACGGTGCCGATCCCCGGCCGCTGCCGAAGCGGGATCCAGAGCAACAGCACGATCGCACCGACCAGGATCGTGCAGGTGCCGATCGGGATGCCCGACCTGACGGCGAGCCCCTGATGGAACACGTCCCACGGGTCCAGGCCGAGGTCGCTCCTCACGAGCAATGCCAGGCTCACGCCGAACCCGACAAGGCCGATCAGGAGCTGGATCAGGCGAGGCGGCAGAGTCGCGATCTTGGACGTCGCCGGCTCCCCGCACGCGTCATCGGTGTTCCTCACGCCCCCGGGGGCGTCCGCACGAGATAGTTGCACACGCAAATGATAACAGGCAAAAACTTGAGCGCTCAAGTTCCTGAGCGTAGGCTCTGCGTGTGCCGTCCAGCCGACTTACCGATCCTGAGCTGCGCGCCTGGCAGGCGCTGCTGCACGCGCATCACGACGTGGTCCAGGCGCTCGATCGAGAGCTGCGCGACCAGCATGGCGTGACCTTCGCCGAGTACGACGTCCTCCTGCGGCTCGGTCGCACGCCGGACCGGGCGCTCCGGATGAGCGACCTGGCCGAGCGGGTTCTTCTGTCACCGAGCGGCGTGACTCGTCTCGTCGATCGCCTGATCGTGAGAGGGCTGCTCGAAAGGCGACCGGACCCCGGGGATGCTCGAGCGGCGCTCGCCTGGCTCACGGAGGAGGGGTTACGACTGCTGAGACGAGCGGCACGGACGCACCTCCGGGGGATCCGAGAGCATTTCACCTCTCGGCTGACCGAAGCGCAGCTCCGTGCGGTGGCCGCGGGACTCGAGCAGGTCGCCGGGCCGCACATGCCGCACTGAGATGTAGAGCGGCGACGACACGCCACAGACGACACGCCACCCACACGGTGGGGCGGGCAGGATTCGAACCCGCGACACGAGGGTTAAAAGCCCCCTGCTCTAGACCTGACTGAGCTACCGCCCCTCCGGAGATTCTAGGAACCTCAACCCCAACTCGGAGCGTCCCAGGGAGAACGCTCCCGGAGGAGGCTTCTCATGAGACGTTCCGCGCTCCTCGCGATCTTCGCGCTTTCCCTGGCGGCATGCGCGGACGATCCCGCTCCAGGTCCCGTCAGCGGGCCTGCGGAACCGCAGGTCGACGAGACACGCCTCGGGATCTACGAGAGCACGGCCCGTGAGCTGGTCGGCACCGAGAAGATCGAGTGGAAGAAGATCGTTATCGTCTCGGTGCTCTGCGAGAACGCCGGGGGAGCGGACGGGCCGGAAGGTTGCGACGACGAGCTCAGCGCGCCGGAGCAGGACGAGCTCGCCCGTCGCCTCGGCGATCTCGGCGCGCCGATCACCTTCGTCGAGGATCCCACCCCGCTCTACGACGAGGACTGGATGACCGGCGCCCCCGAAACCATCGTCCTTCGGCTCGGCACGATCGCGGAGAGCGGTGACGGCGTCGAGGTCGGCGGAAGCTTCAGATGCGGCGGGCTCTGCGGCAGTGGGACCACGTACGTGCTCGAGGAGAAGAACGGGGGCTGGGAGGTCACCGGCACCACGGGCATGACCTGGATCGCCTAGCCGGAGTCCCGCTCAGTCCACGTAGCGGTTCGTGATCGGCATCCGTCGGTCGCGGCCGAACGCCTTCGGCGTGATCTTGATCCCGGGAGCCGCCTGCCGCCGCTTGTACTCGGTGCGGTCGATCATCCGGATGATGCGATCGACGGTGGCGCGATCGTGGCCCCTCGCCACGATCTCCTCCACACCCAGGTCGTCCTCGACGTAGGACTCGATGATCGGGTCAAGGACGTCATACGGCGGGAGCGAGTCCGTGTCCTTCTGGCCGGGCCGGAGCTCCGCCGACGGCGGCTTCGTCATCACCCGTTCCGGGATCGGCTCACCGGGTCCGGTGTCGTTCCGCCAGCGGCAGAGCTCGTACACGAGCGTCTTGGGGACGTCCTTGATGGGCGCGAACCCGCCGGCCATGTCGCCGTAGAGCGTCGCGTAGCCGACCGCGTACTCGCTCTTGTTCCCCGTGGCGAGCACCAGCGAGCCGAACTTGTTCGAGATCGCCATCAGCAGGTTCCCGCGGACGCGGGCCTGGAGGTTCTCCTCCGTGACGTCCTCGGGACGGCCCTCGAAGAGCGGTCGGAGCGTCGACCGGTAGGCGTCGAAGATCTCCTCGATCGAGGTGACGTCGAGCCGGATGCCGAGTCGCGAGGCGACGTCAGCGGAGTCCTCCACGCTCTCGGGACTCGAGTAGGGCGAGGGCATCGCGAGCGCTCGCACCGAATCCGGTCCAAGGGCGTCGACCGCGAGGGCGGTCACGAACGCCGAATCGACCCCACCGGACAGACC
>JBKKAE010000153.1:0-6745 GCA_046714835.1 Actinomycetota bacterium
AGCGAGGACTCCGTGTCGACGATCGCCACGGCCGCTTCGGCGATCGTCGGGAGCAACACCATGAAGCCCCAGAAGATGAACGCGTGCATCAAGCCGGGGCCGAGCTTCTGCAGGAGCTTCTTCTGGAGGAAGACGTGGGTGATCTCGCGAGTGATGCGGTCGGGGGTCGGGGCGCCGCGTCCCGCCCGCCCGGCCGGACGCGGCTCCCCCACCCCCGACCGGATCACCCGCGAGATCACCCACGTCTTCCTCCAGAAGAAGCTCCTCCAGAAGCTCGGCCCCGGCCTCATGCACGCGTTCATCTTCTGGGGCTTCATCGTGCTGCTCCCGACGATCGCCGAAGCGGCGGTCGCGATCGTCGACGGGGACTCGTCCCTCCCGATCATCGGCGGCGCGTCGTGGTTCGCGTTCATCTCGGACGTGTTCGCGACCCTCGTCGTCGTCGGCATCGCCATGGCCTTCTTCATCCGGAAGGTCCTGAAGCCCGACCGCTTCCGCGGGAGCCACATGGAGGAGGCCGACCGGATCCTGCTCCTGATCCTCGCGATCGTCGTGACGTTCCTGCTGTGGAACGCCTCACGGATCGCGCTCGGGATCGCCGAGGTGCCGGATGCGCGACCGGTCGCGAACATGCTCTCGGGCCTGTTCAGCTCAGGGAACGGCACCGAGATCGCCGAGCGCGTCCTCGTGTGGGCGCACCTCCTCGTGATCCTCGGCTTCCTCGTCTTCCTGCCCGGCTCGAAGCACCTCCACATCGCGACCGCGCCGGCCAACGTGTGGCTCGCGAAGGACGGTCCAACGGGCCGGCTCGAGCCGAACCGGATCGACCTCGAGCGGCCCGAGGAGGACATCCGATTCGGCGTCGCGACCCAGAAGGACCTCTCGAAGAAGCAGATGCTCGACCTGTTCTCGTGCACCGAGTGCGGCCGGTGCCAAGAGGTGTGCCCCGCGTGGGCGACCGGCAAGCCACTGTCTCCGAAGCTGCTGATCATGGACCTCCGCGACCGCGTGGTCGCCGAGGCGGCCGGCGAGGTCGAGCTCCAGCCGCTCGTGCCGAACGCGGTGACCGACCAGGTCGTGTGGGACTGCGTGACGTGCGGCGCGTGCGTGCGCGAGTGCCCGGTCGACATCGAGCACGTCGACACGATCGTCGACCTGCGCCGGAACCTCGTGATGGCCGAGTCGAGGTTCCCGCAGGAGGCCGCTCCGATGCTGCGCGGCGTCGAGAACCAGGAGAACCCGTGGGGCCAGCCGGCGTCGGCGCGACTCGACTGGGCGAAGGACCTCGACGTGCGGGTGCTCCAGGAGGGCGACCCGGCGCCGGAGGTTCTGTTCTGGGTCGGCTGCGCGGGCGCGTTCGACGAGCGAGCGCAGAAGACGACGCAGAGCGTTGCCAGGTTGCTGGCTGCCGCGGGCATCGACTCTGCGGTGCTCGGGCCCCGCGAACGGTGCACCGGCGATCCCGCCCGCCGGATGGGCCACGAGTACCTGTTCCAGATGCTCGCGGAACAGAACGTCGAGACGCTGAACGGCGCCGGCGTGACGAAGATCGTCGCGAGCTGCGCGCACTGCTTCAACACCCTGGCGAACGAGTACCCCGACTACGGCGGCACGTACGAGGTCGTGCACCACACGCAGCTCCTCTCGGAGCTGATCGCGGCCGGACGGCTCCAGCCACGGACCGGCGACGGGAAGATCACGTATCACGACGCCTGCTACCTCGGCCGGCACAACGGCGAGTTCGACGCGCCTCGAGCGGTGATCGGCGGCGAGATCGAGGAGATGCCTCGGAACCGTGAACGGTCGTTCTGCTGCGGCGCCGGTGGCGCCCGCATGTGGATGGAGGAGGAGTCGCCTCGCATCAACGACACGCGGTTAGAGGAGGCGGCCGCCACCGGCGCCGAAACCGTTGCGACCGCCTGCCCCTACTGCCTCGTCATGCTCGACGACGCCTCGAAGAGCAAGACATCGGAGATGCGCGTGGCCGATGTCGCCACTCTCCTGGCCGAATCAACGCTCTCGGAGTGACCGGGCGAGCCGCATCCGCTCCTCTGCTCAGGCACAGGCAGGTTCGATCTCGGCGAACGCCCACCGCTGGATCGTGTCGCCGTCGGTCACGAACACGGCGCGGTCGAGATGGGCTGGTGAGATCCACAGCTCCCAGCTTCCGCGATGGAGATCTGTGTAATACGCATCGACCGGCATGCTCATCACGGTCGCCGGCTCGGTCGCAAGGTTCTCTCGATCGTACGCGTCGTCCGTTTGCCAGACGTACGTACGAACCCTTCCATCCCACTCCTCGTACGTTGCGACCGGTTGGTCGAGCGGCCAAGCGATGGACATGAACAAGACGTGTTCCCAGGAACAGTGATCGGAGCCGCGGACCACCTGCATGACGAACGGCTCGCCATCGGGGACGGGAGAGCCGTTGCGGTCGAGCCATCGACCTTCCTGCTGCCCAGTGCAGCTTGCACCGAGGGCGAGGACTCCGAGAAGCAAGTACGCCCAGAGACCACGTGTCTTCCGTCTCATTGCATCGAACGGTGCGAACTCATGTGTGTCCCCAGCTTCTATCTCGGTCTGAGGCAGGCGAACTATGGCCTGCGCCCACGGAGCGGCGCGTCCTACGTGAAGGCCTTGAGGCCCGTGAGCTGCTCCCCGATCACCAGGGTGTGGACCTCCTCGGTCCCCTCGTAGGTGATCACGGACTCGAGGTTCGTCATGTGTCGCATGATCGGGTACTCGAGCGTGATGCCGTTGGCGCCGAGGATCCCGCGTGATGTGCGGGCGATCTTCAAGGCCTCGCGTGTGTTGTTCAGCTTCCCGACGCTCACCTGCTCCGGCGCGAGCCCCTTCTCATCCTTCAGCCGGCCGAGGTGGTACGCGAGCAACGTCCCCTTGTACAGCTCGAGCGCCATGTCCGTGAGCTTCTTCTGCGTGAGCTGGAACGAGCCGATCGGCTTGTCGAACTGCTCGCGGGTCTTCGAGTACTCGAGCGCCGTCTCGAAGCAGGTCCGCGCGGCGCCCATCACGCCCCAGACGATGCCGTACCGGGCCTCGTTCAGGCAGGACAGCGGCCCGCGGAGCCCTCTTACCCCGGGCAGCATGGCGTTCGCTGGGAGTCGGACTCCGTCCATCACGAGCTCCGACGTGACCGACGCGCGGAGCGACATCTTCTTGTGGATGTCGTTCGCGGTGAAACCCGGTGAGTCGGTCGGCACGATGAACCCCCGGACCCCGTCGTCGGTCTGAGCCCAGACGATCGCGATGTCGGAGCAGCTGCCGTTCGTGATCCACATCTTCGTGCCGTTCAGGACCCAGTCGTCGCCGTCCTTCTTCGCGGCGGTACGCATCGAACCGGGATCCGATCCCGAGTCCGGCTCCGAGAGACCGAAGCACGCGATCGCCTCGCCGCTCGCCATCTTCGGGAGCCACTCGGCCTTCTGCTCCTCGCTCCCGAACGCGTGGATCGCGTGCCCGCAGAGTGAGCTCTGCACGGACACGAATGAACGCAGACCACTGTCGCCGGCCTCGATCTCGAGCTCCACCAGTCCGTATGCGACCGAGTTCAGCCCGAGCGTCCACTCCGTGTCGAGCTGCATCAGGAAGAAGCCGAGGTCGCCGACCTCCTTCGCGAGCTCGCGCGCCGGGAACTCGCCCTTCTCGTACCAGTCTTCGACCTCGGGAAGGATCCGGCGCTGCACCCACTCGCGGGCGACGCTGCGGATCTGCTTCTCCTCGTCGGAGAGGAGGTGGTCGATGTCGATCAGGTCCGTGGGCTGCAGGTCGGACGGGCTCATCTCTCGACGGTAGCACCGGCCAGCTGAGGGCGCCTCCCGCTCAGACGCCGCCGACGGTCTCCAGGCCGAACCGCTCGATCTCGGCATCGATGTCGAGGGGCCGCATCCGCGTCCGCTCGTCCTCGATCTCGGGTGTCTGGAGCTCCTTCGGGACGATCCAGCAGACCTCGAACTCCAGGCCGTCGGGATCCCGGCCGTAGAGGGCCTTGGTCGTGCTGTGGTCGGTGGCGCCGGTGATTGCGCCCGCCTCTTGGAGCTTCGCCGCGATCTCACGGAGGTCGCCGAGGGTCTGGACCTCCCAGGCGATGTGGTACAGCCCGACGGTCGACCGACCCGCGGTCGACGGTCCGGCCCCTTCCCCGATGCTGAAGAGGCCGAGGTCGTGGTCGTTGTCCGAATCCGGTGCCTGGAGGAATTTGGCCCCCGGCATCTCCATCACGACCCGGAAGCCGAACACATCGCGGTAGAACTCGAAGGTCTTCTCCGCATCCCGCACGTACAGCACGGCGTGGTTCATGCGCCTGATCGCCATCGTCACCGCCTCTCAGCTCACCTGGTCGGATGTCACCCGGCTCCGCCCAGCGTCGGACGGCCCATCCTTGTCCGGTACATCTCGTTGAACGCGAACAGGTAGCGATCCTGACGGGGGTACACGCCCGTCGTGTATGCGCGCGACCCGACCCCGATCTGGGCCCGTTCGCACACCTCCCAGTCCTGCTTCGAGATGAGATCCCAGAGCTCGACGACCGGTTCGGGCTTGAACACGTCCGGATCGGCGATCGTCTCCGGCCGGAACAAGTACTCCGAAACGACGGTGGTGCGATCGGGACCCTTCGGGTATCCGACGTAGTACATGGCGCAGTCCGGGTGGATGTTCAAAAGCAGATTGGGGAACTGGTACGCGCCGTAGTACCGGGTGAGATCCTCCTCGAGCAAGCCCGGGAGGGTCGGCAACTCGGAGCGACCGGTCATCGTGAACGACTTCGCTCCGTCCACCATGTCGTTGCCGCCGTCGCGCGTCTCGCCGTCCCACACCTCGCCGAATCGGAAGAGAGGCACGACCTGGACGAGCTCGGGATGGATCACCGGGCAATGGAGGCACTCGTTGTAGTTCTCCACGACGATCTTCCAGTTGGCGGCCACCTCGTAGACGATGCGAACCCCGACGCGGAGCTCGTCCATCCGGAAGCGGTCGAACGACGTCACGCTCTCGACCCCCGCGAGAGCCTCGAGCAGAGACCGGGGCTCACGGGCGAGGCTCGCGAACAGGAATCCCGCATAGGTGTCTACGGGGAAGCCGTGCAGCGGGTACTCGCCTCGGTCGAAGTACTCGTCCTCCTTCACGTTCGGAGTACCGATCAGGCGTCCGTCCAGGTCGTAGGTCCACGAGTGGTACGGACAGACGAACGCCTTCCGCACGTTCCCAGCCGCTGGCTCGTCGTCGAGGAACTTCGTCCCCCGGTGCGAGCACACGTTGTAGAAGCCGTGGAGCTCATCCGCCGCGTTCCTGGTGACGAAGATCGATTCGCCGGCGAGATCCCGTACGAGGTAGTCGCCTGGGTTCGCAACCTCCTCGGCCCTTCCGATGCAGACCCAGTCGCCGAACCAGATCCGCTCGCGCTCCTCCTCCCACACCTCGGGACTGGTGTAGTCGCTCCCGCTCAGCGTCGGACGAGGCTTCCAGTGACCCTCCCGCTCCCTGATCGTCTCCTGTTGCTCGAGCATCCCTATGACCTCCGGTGGACGGGTCGCAAGGATAGGCGACGAAGCCCACCCAGTGACGCGAAGGCTAGGCTGCGCCGATGTCCATCCCGATCGCTCGAGCCACGCCGGACCGCGTCCCGGATCTCGCGGAGCTGCTCGGACGAGCCTTCACCGACGATCCGATGTTGGTCTGGCCATTCGGCGGAAGTGAGGTCGAGCCGATCGCGAACTTCTTCCGAGCGTTCGACGAGCAGATCACGGAACTGGGCTGGCTCTGGGAAGCGGGCGACGGTCTCGGGGTCGCGGCGTGGATCCCTCCGGGTAGCGATGAGGCGATGCTGGACATCGACCGGGCGATCCGTCCGACGCTGGCCGGGGCCGAATCTCGTCATGAACAGATGTGGGAGTGGATCGCCGATCACTTCCTGGACGAGCCGTTCTGGTACCTGGACCACATCGCGGTCGACACAGGGCACCGAGGCGGCGGCGTGGGTACGGCACTCATCCAACACGGCCTGACGTTCGCCGACCGCGATGGCGTGCCGGCGTTCCTCGAGACGGGAAGGCCGGAGAACGTTGGGTACTACGAGCGCCGCGGCTTCCGGACGATCTCCGAAGACGACGCGCCCGGCGGAGGCCCGCACATCTGGTTCATGCGCTACGACTCCTGAGGAGGCCCTTCCAGACCGTCGGCGAACCGACTGACCTCTTCTGTGTGCTCCTTGTAGTGGTCGAACGTCTCTTCCGTGAACCACGACACAGCCTCGTCGGTCACCTCGGGGAGAGCGCTCAACGCCTCTCGAGCTCGCTCGCGATCCTCGAGCGCGCGCGCCATCGCCTCCTGGTAGAGCATCGACTTCGATTCCGCGGCCCAGAGCTCGTTCTTGCCCTGCCAGACCTCGTCGGGATCCTCCTCGCCCGCCGAACCGGAGGCGGCGATGGCTCCCAGCTTCGCCGCCGCCACACCGGCCCACCTCCCGTTGTGGAACACGAGATCGTTCACGGACCAGCCCGGAACCACGCCGTCGTCACCGCGCCGATGTTCCGGGACGCGGCCGACCTCGGCCACGAACTCTGCCCAGGCGGCTTCCTCTCGCTTCAGCAGCTCGTCTCTGTCGGTAGTCATCAATCGTCCTCTCGTGATCCTCAGCGTGTCCTCGGGAAGCCCAGGTCGACGGCGGATGTCGCGGGGTCCGGCCAACGTGCCGTGACGACCTTGCCCCGTGTGTAGAACTGGATGC
>JBKKAE010000154.1:0-3451 GCA_046714835.1 Actinomycetota bacterium
GCGAGACGGGGAGGTGATCGTCGTGTATCCGGAAGGAACGGTCACGAAGCGCGAAGACGGGCTCCCGATGGAAGGGAAGACCGGGACGGTGCGCCTGGCGCTCCGGACGGGGGCGCCGATCATCCCGGTGGCGAGCTGGGGATCCCAGGCCGTGTGGCAGAAGTCCGGTAAGGGGTCGCTGAAGCTCGGTCGGCCGATCTGGACGACCGTAGGCGCGCCCTTCGTGGTCCCCCCCGTGCCCGCGGGGGCGCAGCCGCCGCTCCGCGAGCTGACCGCGCTGGTCATGGATGCGATCACCCCCCTGGTCGTCGATCTGCGGGATCGATATCCGCGACGGTGGACGAAGTAGGCTGCCGCCCATGAGCGAAGCGGCGAAGCGGCGACGCTTCCAGACCCGCGCCGTGCACACCCACCGCCCACTTCCGCCCGAGCAGCTCTCGAGCAGCATGCCGATCTTCCAGTCCTCCACGTTCCGATTCGAGACGAACGAAGATTTCGCGAGGGCGATCCGGTTCGACGGCCCAGGCTACGTCTATTCGCGTGGATACGGGAACCCGACGGTCGACGCATTCCAGTCCGCGATGGCCGATCTCGAGGAGACGGAGTCCGCGGTGGGCTTCGCCTCAGGCATGGCCGCGATCTCGTCCCTGTTCCTCACGATCGCGGAGTCGGGATCCCGGATCGTGGCGGGAACCGCGCTCTACGGAGGTTCGATCTCGCTCCTGCGGAACATCCTGCCGAGGTTCGGCGTCGAGGCCACGTTCGTCGACCCCACGGATCTCGATCAGGTGCGCGACGCGCTGCCCGGAGCAGACCTCTTCTACTGCGAGACGATCGTCAACCCGACGACGACGGTGCCCGATCTGGCGGCATTGGCGGGCCTGTGCCGGGAAGCCGGCGTCCCGTCCGCCGTCGACAACACGTTCGCGTCGCCGTACCTCTGCAATCCGGTGGCACTCGGATTCGACGTTGCTCTCCACTCCGCGACCAAGTACATCGGCGGGCACGCGGACCTGATCGGCGGCGTCGCCTGCACCAGCGAAGACCTCTTCCGGAAGCTGCGCGACACCGTGATCGATCTCGGAGGGGCGATGCAGCCGCTCGAAGCCTGGCTCGCCCTGCGGGGCCTGGCGACGCTCAGCTTGCGGATGGAGCACCACACGGCGTCGGCCGGGCGCCTCGCATCGGTCCTCGCAGCCCACCCGTCCGTGGAACGGGTCCACTATCCGGGCCTGGAGACGCACCCACAGCACGAGTTGGCGAAGCGCCAGCTGCGAGGCTTCGGCGGCACACTCGCGTTCGAAGTGACCGGTGGGCTGGAGGCGGGCAGCCGCGTCGCGGAGGCGCTTGAGCTCGGATGGATCGCGGGGAGCCTGGGGAGCGTGATGACCTTGGTCTCGCACCCCGCGTCCACGACGCATCGACAGGTCGACCCCGAGGTCAGGCGGGCGGCGGGCATCGGGGATGGCCTGCTGCGGGTGGCCGTCGGGCTGGAGGACCCCGACGACCTGATCGAGGACTTCACGCGAGCCCTCGAGAAGGCATGAGTCGCCGCCGCGTCGCGGTCCTATTCGGAGGGAGATCCGCGGAACACGAGATCTCGTGCATCTCCGCGCGGTCCGTGATCGACGCCCTCGATCCGGCACAGACGGAGGTGGTTCCGGTGGGGATCAGCCGCGACGGCCGGTGGCACCTCCTTTCCGGCCCTCCCGCGCTGCCGGCCGAGTCGGGGAAGATGCCCGAGGTCACGGAGGGGAGCGGCACCGAGGTCGAGCTCGCGGCGGAAGCGGGGTCGCGTGAGCTCGTAGCGGTAGACGGATCCCGCGAGCCGATCGATGTCGTGTTCCCGATCCTGCACGGTCCTTTCGGCGAGGACGGAACGATCCAGGGGCTCTTCGAGCTCGCGGGCGTGCCCTACGTCGGCGCCGGGGTCCTCGGCTCGGCGATCGGGATGGCCAAGGATGTGCAGAAGCAGCTGTTCCTGCAGGCAGGGCTGCCGGTGGGTCCGTTCGAAACGATTCACGAGAAGGATTGGGAAGACGACCCGGAGTCCGTCGAGGCGTCGGCAGGGGCGCTTGGGTACCCGCTGTTCACGAAACCCGTGAGCCTCGGCTCGTCCGTCGGGATCTCGAAAGTGGGCTCCGCTGCCGAACTGGCCGAGGGGCTCGAGGAGGCGTTCCGTTATGCGCGGTATGCCTTGCTTGAGAAAGCGATTCAAGGGGCCCGTGAGATCGAGTGCGCGGTCCTGGGCAACGACGAGCCCGTCGCGTCCGTCGCGGGAGAGATCGTGGCCAGGGGCCACGACTTCTACGATTACGAGGCGAAGTATCTCGACGAGGACGGTGCACAACTCCTCATCCCGGCCGATCTCAAGCCAGAGGTGCTCGAGGAGGTGCAGCGACTCTCGGTCAGCGCGTTCCGAACGACCAGATGCGCGGGGATGGCGCGGGTGGACTTCTTCCTCCAGGGCGAGGACGAGCTGTGGTTGAACGAGATCAACACCATCCCCGGGTTCACCTCGATCTCGATGTACCCCAAGCTGTGGGAAGCCTCGGGGCTTCCCTACGCGCAGCTCGTGGAACGGCTCCTGGATCTCGCGGTCGAGCGGCACGAGGCCGACCGTAAGAGCACAGGGGTTCGGGAGCTCGGCGGCTGACGGGCCGGAGGGCCTAGAGATGGACGACCGGGCAGGTGAGGGTCCTCGTGATGCCCTCGATCGCCTGGATCCGCGCCACGACGAGCTTCCCCAGGTCGTCCACGCTGTCAGCCTCGGCGCGCACGATCACGTCGTAGGGACCGGTGACGTCCTCTGCTTCCGTGACGCCGGTGGTGCTTCGCACGGCGTTGGCGACCGAGGCCGCCTTCCCCACCTCCGTCTGGATCAGGATGTACGCGTGAACCACCTAGTGCCTCCTCGGGTCCGTCGGGACGCGACCCATGCTAATCGGGGGTGGGCACGCGGAGCAATGCGGGTGCGATGATCGGGGACGTGTTCCGGAACCGGGAAGAAGCCGGCGACGCGCTCGCTGCCGCTCTGGAGGACCGCGTGTCCGGACCCGCCACCGTTCTGGCCATCCCGCGAGGCGGAGTGGCCGTGGCGCAGCCCGTGGCGCGAGCGCTCGGGGCACCTCTCGACGTGGTGATCCCGCGGAAACTTCGCGCGCCGGACAACCCTGAGCTCGCGATCGGTGCCGTCGCGCCGGGTGTCATGGTCCTGCACGAGCGGGCGGTACGCCAGCTCGGGGTGCCGCCGGGATACATCGAGGAGGAAGCCGGCCGGCAGGAAGCGGAGATCGCGCGGCGCGAGGCCGTCTATCGAGGCGACCGAGCGCCGGCGCCGGTCGCGGGCCGGACGGTGGTCGTCGTGGATGACGGCGTGGCGACCGGCGCTACCGCCGTCGCCGCTCTCCGGTGGGCGCGCGCGGCCGGCGCCGACCGCATCGTCTTCGCT
>JBKKAE010000155.1:0-6351 GCA_046714835.1 Actinomycetota bacterium
GACGGCGCCTGGGAGAATCGACGTCATGGACGTCGAGGATCGCCTCAAGGAGATCGAGGCCCGCTTCGAGCAGATCCAGGCCGAGATGGCCTCGGTCGAAGCCGCGACCGATCACGATCGGATGCGAACGCTGGGCCAGCTGTTCGCCGAGCTCGACCAGATCGTGGGGCCGTACCGCGAGTTCCGGCGGGCCATGGCCGACGCGTCGGAAGCGCGCGAGCTGGCAGCTGCGGAGGCCGACCCCGAGATGGCGGAGGCGTTCGACGAGGAGGCCCGTGCCGCGTCGGGTCGAGCGGACAAGCTCCGTGCTCGCCTCGAGCAGCTGCTGGTCCCGAAGGATCCCAACGAGGGGAAGGACCTGATCGTCGAGATCCGCGCGGGAGCGGGCGGTCAGGAAGGGGCTCTGTGGGCGGGGGACCTGTTCGAGATGTACCAGCATCTAGCGGACCGGCGGAAGTGGAAGTCCGAAGTGCTGGCGTCGGCGCCGGCGGAGATGGGTGGCTTCAAAGACGTCGTGCTCGGGATCCGAGGACGCGACGCGTACGGTCGCTTGAAGCACGAGTCCGGTGTGCATCGGGTGCAGCGCGTGCCGGTCACCGAGTCGCAGGGCAGGATCCACACGTCGACCGCCACGGTGGCGGTGATGCCCGAGGCCGAGGACGTGGAGGTCGAGATCCGCCCAGAGGACCTCGATATCGACGTCTACCGATCGAGCGGTCCCGGCGGCCAGTCGGTCAACACCACGGACTCGGCAGTGCGGATCGTGCACAAGCCCACCGGCATCAAGGTGGAGGTCCAGGAGGAGCGCTCGCAGCTGCAGAACCGGGAGAAGGCGATGCGATACCTGCGCGCCCGCATCTACCAGAAGGCCCTCGACGAACAGCAAGCGAAGGAGGCCGCGGCGCGCCGGTCGATGGTCGGGACGGGCGAGCGCTCCGAGAAGATCCGGACCTACAACTTCCCCGATGGTCGGGTGACGGACCATCGCATCAAGCACACGTCGCACCAGCTGGCGAACGTGCTGGCGGGTGGGGACGAGCTGGACGGCTTCACGGAGCGACTGAACGCCGCGGAGCGGTCGGCCCAGCTCGCCGAGGTCGAGGAAGTGGTGCCGGCACGGCCCGGTTCCGAGAGCTGACGTGCGGCCGGCGCAGGTCGTTCGGCGCGCGGCCGAGTACCTGGAGCGGCATGGTGAGGAGAGCCCGGTTCCCACCGCCGAGCGGCTCCTGTCGCACGTCCTCGGAACGGATCGAACGGGGATCTACGCCCGAGAAGGGCTGACATCGCAGGAGGCGAAGCTCTTCGGACGGGCGCTCTGCCGCCGGTGCGCCGGTGAGCCGCTCCAGCACGTGACCGGCGAGCAAGGGTTCCGCCGGCTCCGTGTCGGCGTACGACCCGGCGTGTTCGTGCCCCGGCCGGAGACCGAGATCCTCGTCCAGGCGGTGCTCGACGGCGTCGAAGAGATGCGGTCGCCGGTGGTGGTCGACGTGTGCACGGGGAGCGGCGCCGTGGCGCTCGCGATCAAGGACGAAAGGCCGCACGCGAGGGTGTTCGCCATCGACCTCTCGCCCGAGGCCGTGGCGCTGGCTCGGGAGAACGCGGAGACCCTCGGCCTCGAGATGACCGTCCTCGAGGGGAGCCTGCTCGATCCATTACCGCTCGACCTCCGCGGCGAGCTGGACGTGGTCGCCTGCAACCCGCCCTACGTGGCGTCCGAGCAACGGGACTCGCTGCCCCCCGACGTGCGAGCCGAACCGGAGCTCGCGGTGTTCGGTGGGATCGATCTCTACGAACGTCTCTTCGCGCAGGCGGTCGAGTGCCTCCGACCCGGTGGGCTCGTGGCCGTCAAGATCGAGGAGAGCACGGCGGCATCGGTCTCGCAGGCAGCCGAACGGGCGGGCTTCGATGGCCCCTCCGTGCGTCGAGATCTTGCCGGACGGGACCGCGTGGTGTGCGGGCGGCGCCCGCCGCACGCGTGACGCCGCTGCCGATGACGCTCCTGCCGATGACGCCGCTGCGATGAGCTCCCTCAGTGGTCCGTTGCGTGACGCGGCGGCGGCCGCCCGCGGCGGTGACCTGATCGTCTTCCCGACCGACACGGTCTACGGGATCGGGACGCGTCCGGACGATCCCGCGGCGACGGCGAAGGTGTTCGAGGCGAAGCGTCGACCCCGAGATCTCGAGCTCCCGGTGCTGGTCGCCACGGTGAGCGCGGCTCGCGCGGTGGCGGTCTTCGACGAGCGGGCCGAGCGCCTCGCGGCGGCCCTGTGGCCGGGGCCGCTCACCCTGGTGCTGCCCAGGGCGGCGGACGCCTCCGGGTGGGACCTCGGCGGCGACGACACCACCGTCGGCGTCCGCGCCCCCCACCATCCCCTCGCGCTCGCGCTCCTCGCGGAGACCGGGCCGCTCGCCGTCACCAGCGCGAACCTCTCCGGCCGCCCGCCCGCAGAGACCTGCGGCGAACTGCAGACGCTGTTCGGTGACGCCGTCGCCATCTACCTGTGCCAGGAGGGGCCGCTGGACGGTGTCGCGTCGACCGTCATCGACCTCGCCCACGGGCCGGCGACGATCATCCGGGAAGGCTCCGTCCCTCGCGACGCCCTCGTCGAGCTCCTGCCGGAGGAGTCGTCGTTGCTAGACTCGCGCTCTTCGTCATGAGCGGGATCCTGGTGGTCTGCACGGGCAACATCTGCCGCTCTCCGATGGCGGAGGGGTTCCTGCGCGCGGCTCTCGTCCAACGGCTCGGCGAGGCGGCGCCCGTCGTCACGTCGGCGGGCACCGCCGGCTGGGACGGTTCCGGGGCGATGATCGAATCGATCCTCTCGGCCGAGGAACGTGGCGCCGACATCCGAAGCCATCTCGCGCGGCGGCTGACGGGCGAGATGCTCGACGACGCCGATCTGATCGTGTGCATGGCGGCGGACCATCGCGAGGCCATCGTCGCCGCGAGGCCGGACGTGGAGGCGAAGACCTTCACGATCAAGGAGCTGGTCCGGTTGATGGAGGCCTCGCCCATCGGAGGTGCCTTCGAAGCTCGAGTCGCTGCCGCCGCGGCCGGACGGAACGGCGCGAAGCACCCGGCCGAGGACATCCGGGATCCGCTCGGTGATCCGATGGACGGCTACCGGGAGGTGGCCGACGAGCTCCATGACCTGTCCGGCCGCCTGGCCGCCGCGCTGACCGAGGGTCCGATCTGATGCGCGTCGCCCTCGGCGCCGACCACGCCGGCTTCCCGCTCAAGGAGGACCTGAAGGCGTTCCTCGTCGAGGAGGGTCACGAGGTCGACGACCACGGCACCGACTCCACCGAACCGGTCGATTACCCGGCGTTCTGCGCCGCCGCGGCGCGTGCCGTCGCAGCCGGCGAGGCCGACCGCGCGATCGTGCTCGGCGGGTCCGGTCAAGGGGAGCAGATCGCCGCCAACAAGGTGGACGGTATCCGGGCGGCGCTCTGCCACGACCTGTGGCTGGCGCGCATGTCTCGCGAGCACAACGACGCCAACGTCCTGGCGATGGGAGCGCGGGTGATCGCGTCCGCGTACGCTCGGGAGATCGTGCGCATCTGGTTGGAGACGCCGTTCGAAGGCGGGCGTCACAAGAAGAGGCTGGATCAGGTCGCACAGATCGAGCGAGGGGAGCTCTGAGATGAGGGAGTACGCCGCCGACTGGGACGCGCTGAAGGCCGCCGACCCGGAGGTCGCCGACGCGATCGCGAACGAGCTCCAGCGCGAACGAAGCAACCTGCGGTTGATCGCATCGGAGAACTACGCGAGCCCCGCCGTCCTGGCGGCCCTCGGATCCACGATGACGAACAAGTACGCGGAGGGCTATCCGGGTCGCCGCTACTACGGCGGGTGCGAGTTCGTGGACGTGACGGAGCAGCTCGCGATCGACCGGGCCAAGGAGCTGTTCGGCGCCGAGCACGCGAACGTGCAGCCGCACGCCGGTGCCCAGGCGAACATGGCTGTGTTCGGTGCGTTCCTTCGGCCGAACGACCCGGGGGACAAGGTCCTGGGGATGGAGCTCGCGCACGGCGGGCACCTCACCCACGGCTCGCCGGTGAACGTGTCCGGGATGTGGTTCAACTTCGTCGGCTATCAGGTGGACCGCGAGACGGAGCGACTGGACATGGATCGCGTTCGAGACCTCGCCAAGGAGCACCGCCCGAAGATCATCCTGTCCGGCTACACCGCGTACGCGCGCGAGATCGACTTCGCCGCGTTCCGCGAGATCGCGGACGAGGTCGGGGCGCTCCACTGGGTGGACGCCTCGCACTTCATCGGGCTCGTGGCCGGTGGCGCGTATCCCTCACCGGTTCCGCACGCCGACGTCGTGACGTTCACGACCCACAAAGCGCTCCGGGGACCTCGCGGCGCGATGATCGTCTGCAAGGAAGAGCACGCGAAGGCGATCGACAAGGCGGTCTTCCCGATGATGCAGGGCGGTCCCCTCGAGCACTGCATCGCGGCGAAGGCGGTGGCGCTGAAGGAAGCGATGACCCCCGAGTTCGGTGACTACGCGCACCGGGTGGTGCGGGATGCGAGGGCCCTGGCGACGGGCCTGGCCGACGAGGGACTCCGGGTGATCTCCGGCGGCACGGACTCACACCTGATCCTCGCCGACGTCCGTCCCGTCGGGATCGACGGCAAGGCCGCCGAAACGGTCTGCGACGAGGTGGGGATCGCCCTCAACAAGAACCAGATCCCGTACGACCCGAATCCTCCGTCGGCGCCCTCCGGCATCCGCCTCGGCACCCCGGGGCCGGCCACCATCGGGATGGACGAGGGTGAGATGGGAGAGATCGCGTCGATCATCGGTGAGGTACTGAAGAACCCCGAGGACGCAGGTGCCAAGGAGAAATCCGGTCAGCGCGTCCGGGATCTGATGGAGCGGTTCCCCCCGTACGCATAAGGCGCGGAGTCGGTTGCCGGACGGCAACCGCCCCCGCAGACTGTGCCCACCGTGGTCGCCTACCTGATCGTCTTCCTGGTCGCAGCGGGCACCACGTTCGCCCTCACACCCTTGGTCAGGGTGCTCGCGGTTCGGTTCGGAGCGATCGATCACCCGTCAGAGCGGAAGCTCCACGTGGTTCCGACACCGACGATGGGCGGGCTCGCGATGTGGGTCGGATTCCTCGTGGCGATGGGGGTTGCGTGGCTCCTGCCCTTCTTCGGTCAGCTCAGGCAAACCGCGCCCGAGCCGGTCGCCGCGATCGTCACGTGCACGCTGATGGCCGGTCTCGGCGTCATCGACGACCGGCGCGGGACGTCGGCGCTCGCCAAGCTGACCGCGCAGATCTTCATCGCCGGCATCCTCGTCCTGATGGGCGTGCAGCTCGCGTACTTCGTCCTTCCCGACCAGGGGCTCGCCGTCCTCGGGACCGACGAGGCGGTGCCGCTCACGATCCTGTGGGTCGTGGCGGCCGCGAACGCGATCAACCTCGTCGATGGACTCGACGGGCTGGCCGCGGGGATGGTCGCGATCGCGGCCACCACGTTCTTCGTCTACATGATCCGAGGCGGCGACACCTCGGACTCGGCTTCCGTCGCGGCGCTCTTCTCCGTGATCACCGTCGGGATCTGCGTCGGGTTCCTCCCCTGGAACTTCCACCAGGCGAGGATCTTCATGGGGGACACGGGTTCGATGCTCCTCGGCATGCTGGTCGCGATCGCGACGATCGCCGGTGTCGGGAACGACCTGGGACCACCGACCCGTGGGGGCGCCGCGGTCATCGCGCTGCCGCTGCTGGTGCCGCTGCTGGTGCTCGCGATCCCGTTCCTCGACGTGCTCCTCGCGATCGTGCGTCGCACGCGCAAGGGCCTCGGGATCGCGCACGCGGACAAGGAGCACATCTTCCATCGGCTGATGGATATCGGGCACGGTCATCGCCAGACCGTGCTGCTGATGTACCTGTGGTCCGCCTTGGTCTGCGGCTCGGCGCTCGCGATCGGCGTCATCGACGGACGGCTGGTCGCCGGTGCCGTCGTCGGGTGCGCGCTGGTGCTGTTCCTCGTGACCGCTCTGCCCCGTTTGCTCGAACGGCGCCGGAACGGGGAGGCGAACGGCCGGAATGCCGCGAGCAACCACGCCAGGCCGGCCGACGGCGAGCGTCCCCCTGTCCCTCCGGTGCCCGACCCGGCCTCGGCCGACCCGACGCCCTCCCAGTCCGGTCCGTGATCCTGCATGTGAAATCCTTCACAAGCGGGCCGTAGCCGTCGCCGGAAAAGGCCTCTGACCAGCGGAAACGCGCCCCCCGCGGTTTGACGGCGTGCGCGGCAGGCGTTTAGAGTGTCCGCCTCCCATGAACGGGCCCGGCAAGAGCGACGCGTGGTCCGGCATGGGGATCGGCTGG
>JBKKAE010000156.1:0-9383 GCA_046714835.1 Actinomycetota bacterium
AAATCGAGCGATACGAACTCGACGGACCTCCACGGCGCGCGCCGAAGCCGTCGCTCGGGTCCGATGGGCGGCGAGACGACCGTCACCGACCTACCCGAAGGATGTTAGCCAGCTGATCCTGCGCGCCGTCGATCATGCGGAACGCGTCTTTCAGTCCCTGGCGGCCGAGGGGACCGAGAGCCGCTGGATCCACCAGATCGTCGGGCGACTCGCCTCGCCGGACCTGGAGGGCCTGATGCTCGAGCCTTGTGTGCCACAGAAGGTTGAACGCCTCCTCCAATCCCTGACGCGTATCGGCGTCGATCCGTCCGGCTTCCTCGGCCGCGCGCAGCCGACGGATGGTCCGGTTCTCCGTCCTCCCCTGCATGATCGAGTAGACGCGCGCCAGGTTGGTGATGAGCGCGATGCCCTGATCCTTCACATTCAACGTCGGTGCGGATCGGCCGCCCGAGTGGAGCACCTGGTTGCTGGAAAACCCGGTCGGTGGGCGATCCTCTAGCGCCGTCGTGCCCAGCCGGCGAACGAACCGCTCGTTCTTCGAGGCCTCTCGAACGATCTCATCGAAGGTCGCCCGGACGTCCAGCGGGCCGGCGACGGTGCGGTAGTCGAAGGAGATCGCGCCCATCGCGCCGGCGATCCATGTCCCCTCGCCTATCCAAGTTCGGAAGCGATCCTGCCAACCCGCAGGTGTGGCGCGCCAGTTCTTGCTCGAAGCGATCACCCCGGCCTTACAGCGCGGGATGCCCGCCTCCTCGAGATGCTCGTTCACGGATACCGCGAGCGTCTCGAAGAACGGATCCACCGAGTCGAGCGGGTCGCCGCCGGGGTCGACGACGAGTGCGTTGTCCTGGTCGGTGCCGAGCGCCTGCTCCTGCCTCGCTTCGCTCCCGAGAGCGAGCCAGGCCCACGGACACGGAGGGGTGCCCATCTCCTTGATCTCCACTTCCAGCAATCGCCTCGTCAGCGTGTCGATGGTGACGGACACTGCGTGCGCGACCTCGAGCGCTTCCGCGTTCGCCTCGACCAGCGCCACCACCATCTCCGGCAGTCTGCTGCCGAGCCCGATGAGCTTCTCTACCGTGGAGGTCCGCTCGATCTCACCTTTGAGCATGAAGGGCTTCTTCTGCTCGAGGTCCATGAGGTCGGTGTCGGTGACGATGCCGACGAGCGTCCCCTCGTCGCTGACCACCGGCACGTGATGGATCCCGCGCTCGTACATGAGCGTCAAGACCTCCGCCGCCGTTGTCTCAGGCGGCACCGTGACGACTGGCCTCGTCATGACCTCCTCGAGGGTGTCGTCGGAGGTCCGGCCCGCGGCAACGACCTTGGCGCGCAGATCCCTATCGGTGAGGATGCCAAGGTCATCTGCGCCCTGAACGAGGACCGAGGACACGCGCTCGCGGGTCATGAGCTCGGCGGCTTGGCGGATCGACCAGGTCGAAGGCGCGAGGAGGGGCGTGCGCCTTATCCTCGTGGAGACCGGAGCCGTCCAGGCGTCGATGACTTCACGCTCGCGTCCGGTGAGCGCGGATACCTCCTGCCGACGCAGGCTGTCCGCGAGGAAGACGAGGCCCCGCCGGCTCGCCAGAAGCTCCCGCGAGATCTCCCGGTCGACGAGGTAACAGATCGTGTCCTCGACCGCGCGGAGCGTGAACGCGGGTCCCAAGCCGGTGATCAGCGAGACGAAGCCGAACAACTCCCCTTCGCCCATGACGTCGGCTACCGAGTCGCCGTCCCGAGCCTCGACGGTGCCCGTTCGCACGATGTAGAGGAACCCACTCGGTTCGCCCGATTGATGCTGGAGCACCGTCCCGGCGGGGAAGAACTCGATCTGGGTGTGGCGGACGACCTCCTCGAGCCTCTCTTCGTCGAGGTCATCGAACGGCGGATAGAGCCGCAAGAAGGACGGGATGTCCACGCGGGCGAGTATCGCACCGACGGGCCGAGCAACACGTGGTGCGGATCGCTCTTGCCCGGAAGGGAACGGGTATCCTCACGCGACCTTAGCGAGCTTGGCACGAGCGACAGGAGGCGAAGCCGTGAAGAGCGGGTTGGAGATCGCACAGGAGGCCGTGCTTCGCCCCATCACCGAGATCGCGGCGGACGCCGGGATCCTCGAGGACGAGCTCGAGCAGTATGGGCGCTTCAAGGGCAAGATCTCGCTCTCGATCCTCGATCGGCTGGCCGACCGGCCCGACGGCAAGCTCGTCATCACGACCGCGATCACGCCGACGAAGGCCGGCGAGGGCAAGACCACCACCTCGATCTCCCTCGCGCAGGGCATGGGGCGGATCGGCAAGGATGTGATGCTCTGCCTCCGCGAGCCCTCCATGGGCCCGGTCTTCGGCATCAAGGGCGGCGGCAACGGCGGCGGATACGCCCAAGTCGTCCCGATGGAGGAGATCAACCTCCATTTCAACGGGGACTTCCACGCCGTGCAGGCGGCGCACAACCTCCTGGCGGCCGCGCTGGACGCCTCGATCTATCACGGCAACCCGCTCGGCATCGACCCGGTCTCGGTGAGCTGGCCGCGAACACTCGACGTGAACGATCGCGAGCTCCGGTACGGCGTCGTCGGCCTCGGCGGGAAGGCACACGGCGTCCCCCGCGAGAACCAGTTCGTGATCGTCGCCGCGTCGGAGATCATGGCCGTCCTGGCGCTCGCGAACGACCTCGCGGACCTCCGGACGAGACTCGGACGCGTCATCGTGGCATCAACGTACGAAGGGACCCCTGTCACGGCAGAGGACCTGAAGGTCGCAGGCGCGATGGCCGTGGTCATGAAGGAGGCCATCAAACCGAACCTCGTCCAGACGCTCGAAGGCCAGCCCACGCTGATCCACTCGGGGCCGTTCGGGAACATCGCGCACGCGAACAACTCCATCATCGAGGATCGGATCGCCTTGAAGCTGGCGGACTACGTCGTCACCGAGGCCGGGTTCGCGTCAGACCTCGGCTTCCAGAAGTTCTGCGACATCGTGTGCCGGATGGGCGGCTTCGCTCCTTCCGCAGGCGTGCTCGTCACGACCGTGCGGGCGACGAAGTCCCACGGGGGGATGGCGTTCGATCAGCTCGCGAACGAGGACGTGGACGCGCTGCGAAGGGGGATCGACAACCTCGCGGCACACATCGGCATCGTCAAGACGTACGGGCTGCCGTGCGTCGTCTCGATCAACAACTTCCCGACCGACACGGAGAAAGAGGTCGAGGCGATCCGGGAGCTCGCCGGCGGCGCGGGCGCCGAGACGGTCGTCGTGAATCGGGCGTTCGCCGAGGGCGGTGCCGGCGCCGTGGAGCTCGCTGAAGCGGTCGTCACGGCGTGCGAACAGCCGAGCTCCTTCCGGCTCCTCACGCCGGACGGCACGCCGCTCAAAGAGCAGATCGAGGCGATCGCCACGAAGATCTACGGCGCGGAGGGCGTGGACTACCAACCACAAGCCGAGAAGGACATCGCTCGGATGGAGCAGCTCGGGTTCGGCGAGGTGCCGGTGTGCATGGCGAAGACCCACCTGTCGCTCAGCCACGACCCATCGATGCTGAACCGGCCGACCGGCTACCGGCTGCCCGTCCGCGGAGTCGTCCCGAGCGCCGGGGCCGGATTCGTGGTGGTCCTCTGCGGCGACATGCAACGGATGCCGGGACTCGGGAAAACCCCTGCGTTCACGAAGGTCGACCTCGACGAGGACGGCCGGACGGTGGGCCTCTTCTAGGCGCGACCATCCGAGCGGGTGCCTGTACCCCTCGACGTTCGGGTAGCCGCCACCTGGCATCGGAACGGGTCCGCGTTGCACCATCGGCGCATGAGCGCCGCCGTCACCGCCGCAGCTCCTCCCCGGTCCGTGGGAGACGCAGTCGCCGCGATGCTCCGACAGACCGCCATCATCGTCGTCGGCTGCGGGGTCGCGGGAGCGCTTGTGGGCGCGCTCGGCAGTCGGCTCGTGATGCGACTCGGCGCGCTCGCGGCTCCGGAGGTCCGGGGCGCGGTGACGGAGAACGGGAACGTGGTCGGCGACATCACCTTCCTGGGAACCATCGGCTTGATGATCTTCGCGGGCGTCGGCTCTGCGATCATCGGGGCCGGGGCCTACACGGTGGCCGGACCATGGTTTCCTCGCTCGACCGTGGCACGAGGGCTGGTGTTCGGCGGCTTCCTGCTCGCGGTCGGCGGGAGCAACGTCGTCGATCCCGGCAACGCCGACTTCGTGATCCTGGGCGACCGCGCCCTGAACGTGGCCATGTTCTCGGCGCTGTTCATCGGATTCGGCCTCGTCGCATCCGGAGCCGTGGCTGTCATCGACCGTCGGGTGCCACCCGCCCGTGAGTTCTCGACTCGGATGTGGACGCTCGCTCTCCTCTGCGCCCTCCCCGCCGCTGCCGGTGTCGCTTTCCTGATCCTCGGGTCCGCTCAGCGGGGGCTGCCGCTCGTCGGCGCGTGGGCCGTGATGCTCCTGTCCACCTGGCTCAGCGGGCGAGGTCTCCGCGGCCACGCCACGCTGTCCCGCGCGACGGCGACGATGCTACTGGTCGTGGTCGTGGCGATCGCCGGCGCGGATTACGTGGACGGGGTTGCGACCATCCTCTAACGATCCCGCTCAGTCATCTTCGTCGTCTCCGGACGGAGTCACGACGCAGAACTCGTTGCCCTGGGGATCGATCATCACGCACCACATGCTGCCGCCCTCCTCCGCCCAGTTGCGGACCGTGGCACCCAGACCCTCCAGCCGCTGCACCTCGTCCTCGACGGCGCCGTCGGAGGAGAGATCCAGATGCACGCGGTTCTTGGCCAGCTTCTCCTCCGGCACCTCCGTGAAGAACAGGACAGGAAGATCCGTGCCGTTCGGAGGCTCGACCATCACCGACGGGTCCTCTTCCGGATCGTAGATGCCCTTGGACGCGAGCCGCTCGAGCTCCTCTTCCTCGTAGGGCGCCACGGTCCACCCGAGAGCGGCGGCCCAGAACCGCGCGAGCGGCGCGGCGTCCAGACAATCGAAGACGATCGAATCGATCCTCACCTCACCGAAGCGTAGGCCATGGGAGGCCGCCGCGCTCAGGTCGCGAGACGCAGGAGGAACGCTTCTTCGATCTGGTGCAGGAGGACGTCGGCGCGCTCTCGCAGAGCGTCGCACTCACCGACGAGCCCCTGTCCCTTCGCCTCGTCCTTGAGCCCGGCGGCGTTGATCCGGACGTTCGCCATCGCGGACAGTGCGGCGGCGAACAGGAGAGCGCCCGCCGAGTACCCATCGGATGCGGCGTGCGGATTGCCCATGGCGGCGGCGTCCTCGGCCAGGTCCATCAGCTGCACCGACCGTTTCGCGAGCTCGAGCGGGACCGCGGCGGCTGCCTCGTAGGCCTCCTGGATCTCGAGGGTCCTCGACTTCTGCTCCTCCTCGGTCTCCTTGGGAAGCCGGAAGGAGGCCATCACGGACTCGAAGGCCCGCGCATCCTCATCGGCGAGCGCCAGGAACGCCTCGCGCTCGGCGTCGGCCGTCTCCACCATGGATCGCATCCGCGCGTCCAGGTCCTCGAACCCCTTCTTGCCGATCGTGAGGTGGCCCACCATGGCGATGAGCGCGGCGCCCGTGGCGGCGGCGACGCCGGCGGCGGCTCCGCCGCCGGGGGTCGGCGACGCCGATCCGAGCTCCTGCAGCCATGATCCGATCGGTTGTTCAGGGGTGCTCACGAACGTACTCCTTTCCCGACACGTGCCGGCTTCAACCGGCTTCCACCAGGCGTTCCAGGATCTGTTCGTGGGGCGAGAATCCCGCCAGCCGGACGTGCTCCCCGTCGCCGGTCGGCAGCGCCGCCTCGGGCGCAAGCCCCACGATCTCGGACTCGAGGATCTCCATCCCCCTGGCGGCCGCCTCCTTCGCCACGGCGTCGAATGCGTCCCGGATCCCGGTCATCTCGAAGTCCACGAGGTTCATGGACACCGTCACGGACCGGCGTTCGGGGACCGCGAAGCCGATCGCGCGGACGGCGGTCAGGCCGCCCGAGGACTCACGGACGGACCGAGCGATGTCCTTCGCCCCGGCCTCGTCGGCGCCGGACAGGTAGATGTTGAAGGCGATGAGGGGCTTCCGAGCCCCCACCGCGGTCGCGCCGGCCGGGCCGATCTCGTGCGGGCCGAAGTCGGGGAGGCGATCGCCGGAGGCGACCGCCTCCCGCAGTCCCTCGAACTCCCCTTTCCGGACATCGGCCAGCGACCGGCGCTCCGGCACCAACGCGGCCTCGCCGTACAGATAGACGGGCAGATCCAGCGTCTCCGCGAGCTCGCGCCCGACGTCGCGCGCCAGCTCCACGCATGCCTCCATGCCGACCTCCCGGACCGGCATGAAGGGGATCACGTCCGCGGCGCCCATCCGAGGATGGCCGCCGCGGTGCTCGAACATGTCGATCCGCTCCGATGCGGCCGCGGCGCCCGCCATCGCCGAGCGGCGCACCGCGTCGGCGTCACCCAGCACGGTGGTATCCAGACGGTGGTGATCGGGGTCGGCCTCGGCGAAGACCACGCGCGCGCCCTCCACCGCAAGTGCGTCGACGATCGCCTCGATGACGTCACGACGCCGTCCCTCGCTGAAGTTGGGCACCACGCCGACGATCGCGCTCATCCCGCGAGCCTACGTGACGGTCCCGCTCAGCTCCGGGGGCGCCGCTTGTCGGGATCGTGGATCGCGAGCACGTCGACGGTCGCACCCGTCGTCCCTTCGCCGAGAGCGACGTCCACCTTCGTCCCGTCGGCCGCCACGTCGGACCGGATGATCGCGAGTCCGATCGGTCCATACGCGGGACTCGTCGCGGGCGAGGTCAGCACGCCGACCTCCTCGCCGTCCTTCGACACCGCGGCGCCGTACTCGGGCAGCTCCTCACCGTCGAGGCGCAGTGTCTTGAACCGGTTCGGCGGCGTGGCGGCGACCGCCCGCAGCGCCTCCTTCCCCAGGAACGCGCCTTCCGCATCGAGGGCCACCAGGCGATCGAGACCAAGGTCATACGGGGTCCGCTGGTGCGCCTCGTAGTCGTAGTCGGTCACGATCATGCCGGCCTCGATCCGGAGCGGCTCGACGACATCGACGCCGTACGGCACGGCTCCCGTTCCCTCGATCACGGTCCAGAGATCTTCCGCGTGCTCCGGCCGCGTGAACAGCTCGTATCCCAGCTCCCCAGAGAAGCCGGTGCGGGAGAGCCACACCGGGACGCCGCCCACCTTGACCTCCTCGGGGATGAAATGGAAGTAGCGGAGCGAGCCCAGGTCGGCATCCGTGAGCGGTTGGATCGCTTCGCGGGATCTCGGCCCCTGCACCTGCAGGTGAGGCAGCTCCGGCGCGATGTACTCCACGGTGACGTCGAGCCCCTTCGACGCGTCGGCGAAGTACGCCTCGTGGTCGAGTCCGTTCGTGGCGACCCACAGGTGATCGTCCGCGTGCTTGAACACCGTTCCGTCATCGACCAGCAGGCCCTTGTCGTCCAGGAAGGCTCCGTACCGGATCTGTCCCGTCTGCATCCCCAGGACGTCGTTCGAGTGAACGCGCTGCGCCGCCACGAGCGAGTCCTTCCCTCGGAAGTCCCACTTGTTGAGCGGGGAGACGTCCCAGACGCCGACCCCTTCACGGACCGCCCGATACTCCGCCCCGGGGTCGCCGAACCCGGTGACCCACCACCATCCGGCCTCTTCCATGAACCCGGCGGCCGTCTTCGACATGATCGCGTGGAACGCCGTCCGTCTACTCTCGCTGCTCTCGCTCCCGTTGCCGTTTTCGCTCATAGCCCCTCTTATCACGAGGTTGAACGGCTGTTCAAGTTCGCGACGCGGATCGTCTCGTCCTCGGTCACGATCGCCTGCACCGGGAGATCGAAGCGGCCCGCGGGCAGAGCCTCCTCCACGACCTGAAGCCCGAACGCCACGGCCACCGTGAACGCCGGCAGCCCTCTGAGGAACCGGTCGTAGTAGCCCCCGCCGTAGCCGACCCGACGCCCGCCCCGGTCGAACGCCACGCCCGGCACGGCGACGACGTCGATCGATGCCGGGTCGAGCGGTGTCCCGTCCATCGGTTCCTGTGCGCCGAACGAGGTGGTGCTCGTCGGATCGCCGGGGGCGTAGCCGACGGGCACGAGGTGTCCCTCCTCGATCCTCGGCAGCGCGATCACGACGCCGCGCTCGTGGAGACGCCGGATCAGGGAGCCGGTCGGCACCTCGGACCCGAAGTGGGAGAAGAGCATGACTGTCTTCGCACGCTGGACCTCGGGGAGCTCCAGGAAGCGCTCCACCACGCGCTCTCCCCGCTCCTCTCGAACGTCGACCGACAGGGCATCCCGGTCCTCGAGGACCGCTCGGCGGGTCCGGCGCTTGGCGCCCTTCAGCTCGCTGCTGCTCTTCATCGCCGAAGGGCCTCCGCGACGACCTCGATGCGATCTTCGCCGCCGACCGGTTGCACGATGAACCACGCGCAGCCGGCCTCGCCGAGTCGGCCGGCGAAGGAACGGAGATCACCCGCATCTCCTTGCCACACGTCCATGGACAGTCCTTTCGCCCGGCGCTCCTCCTGGAGCCGTTCCAGGTCGCCCAGGTCGGACCCGACGAGGGCGATCCCGCCCCAGGTCGGGACGACCGGGCGGCCTTCGGCGAGCCGGCGGAGCTCGTCGGCCGCGTCTTCGAACCCCTCCGCGTCCATCGCCCACCCGTTCCATCCGTCGGCGGACCGTGCGGCCACCGCGATCACGGGCGCGGAACGTCCTCCAACCCAGAGCTCCGGGTCTCCCGGAGGGAGCAACGGCCCGGCGATCGCGGGCACCCGGGCACCGCCGGGCCAGGGCTCCCCGCTGAACAGCGCACGCAGGGCGCCGACGGTCTCTTCCAGGGTCGCCACTCGCTCCTCGGCGGACGTGAACGGGATCCCGAACGCGTCGTGCTCCGGCTTGGAGAGCGAGTCCCCCGCTCCCAGGCCGAGGATCGCGCGCCCGCCGTTCATCTGATCCAGAGCCGCGCCCTGCTTCGCCAGGAGCCCTGCGGGACGGAGCGAAACCCTCGTCACGAGGGTTCCCACGCGGAGGTCCGGCTGCATCGCCGCGACGGCCGCGAGAACGGCGAACGGTTCCAGCGCCGGCCGGCCGGTTGTCCCCGGAGGGAAGAAGTGATCAGGGGCGAACACGCCGTCGT
This sequence comes from Actinomycetota bacterium, assembly GCA_046714835.1. GTDB lineage: Bacteria > Actinomycetota > UBA4738 > UBA4738 > HRBIN12 > JAJNBA01. The sequence continues at coordinate 9,152 of JBKKAE010000156.1, forward strand.
ACCCGGCGGCGGCCGCCCGGGCCGCGGCCGCGATCGGCCGCGCTACGTCCGCCGTGAACAACGGAAGGCTGAGTCCGAGCTTCATGCAGTCGCCGCGCCGAGTGCCAGGAGTGCCGCGCCGATCGCGCCGGCGTCGTTCCCGAGCTGGGCCGGGACGATCGGCACCTCGGGACGGACGTCTGCACCCTCGACCGTAGCCTGGAACGCCTCGCGGAGGGGACCGAACAGGACG
>JBKKAE010000157.1:0-5412 GCA_046714835.1 Actinomycetota bacterium
GGGCATCACCGGGAGTTACTGCGATGATGTCGGGACTCCCATGAACAACATCGGACTCGGCTTCCTGGTCGAGGTCGTCGCGTTCGGGGCGGCCGCCTACGTGGTCGTGGCGCTTCGGCCTCGTTACCCGCGACAGATGACCGACCTCCTGCTCGCCTCGATCGGGTGCGTGATCGGGGCCGGAGCCCTGCTGTTCCAGCAGGACCTGAGCCTGATGGGCGGCGTGCTCGCACCCCCGTTCGCGGCCGTTCTCCTCGTCGCCCACGTGCGCGTATGGGAAGCGGTCGGCGTGACGCTCCCCGAGTGGGTGAACATCCCCCCGCTCGGCCGTGGGCGGGCGTACGCTAGCGGCCCAGTCCAGTCACAGACGGTCGAGGAACCCATGCAGCAACCGAACTCCACGACGCAGCCGGAGCCGATGTCCGGGTTCGATCCCGAGCCTATGATCGACCCGGAGCCGTTCCCGGGAGAAGAGGACCTCGGTGCGCCGCTCGCGCCGCCGCTCGAGCCGCTGCCGACTGAGGATCCGTGGCCGTCCACGGTCGTCAGGGCTCCGGCCCAAACGCGGCTTCCCAAGCGGGGAGCCCGGCGCACCCGGGTCGAGATCCGGCGGCTCGGTCCGGTCTCCGTCCTGAAGTTCTCGCTGATCTTCTACTTCTGCGTATTCCTGGTGATCTATCTGGCCCTCGCGATCATCTGGGCGATCCTTTCTGCGAGCGGCGTGATCGATTCGTTGGAGCAGCTCCTCGGCACGATCTTCCCGTCCAACGCCGGGCTGTCGCCGACGGGTCAGGTCAGTACTCGCCAGGCGCCACCGATCGAGATCGACAGCGGGACGTTCTTCACGTGGTTGTTCCTCGCGGGGTGTGTCGGGGTTGCCGTCTGGTCCTTCATCAACGTCTTCGTTGCGGTGATGTACAACCTGATCAGCGACATCGTCGGCGGGGTGGAGGTCACGCTCGCCGACCGGCGTGACTGACGCCCCTCGATTGACAGGGTTTCCGGGGCCTGACTACCCTGCGGGGAGGGGCTCGAGGCCCTCGGGCCTGTAGCTCAGCTCGGTTAGAGCGCTTCCCTGATAAGGAAGAGGTCGATGGTTCAAGTCCATCCAGGCCCACTGCCTTGGCCAGGGCCCACCGCCTTGGCGAGGTCCACCCGATAGGAGGCTGGTTCCAGATGGGAGACGACATCGAAGCGGCGGAGAAGAAGGGCGGCTTCTTCCGGAAGCTCCTGAAGCTCGCCTTCATCGGAGCGATCGTCGCCGGCATCGTCCAGTTCATGAAGCGGCGCCGGGGCGAGGATCTGGACGACGTCGAATGGCAGGAGTTGCCGCCGCCGGCCGGCGGATGATCGAGCATCGACTGCGTTTCGGAGGGCCCGCCGTCCGGCGGGCCCTCTCTCCGTTCCTCAGCTGTTCCTCCGGGCGGCTTCCGGAGGCCTACTAGACTCCCCCGGTGGACGAGCCCGGGACGGCATGGGCCCTCGCCCGCGCGGCGGCCGTGGCTGCGAACGTGGACCTTCGCCCCCTGTCCTCGCTCGACCAGTTCGACGACGCGATCGGGATCATGATCGCCACGTGGGGACCCTTCCAGCTGCCTCCACGAGAGGTGCTGACCGCGCTCGCGCACAGCGGCAACGTCCCGCTCGGGGCCTACGACAGCGATCGGCTCGTCGGCTTCGTCCTCGGCTGGGCGGGGGTGGACGAAGGGGGACTGCACGTGCACTCGCACATGCTCGCCGCGATGCCGGGACGGCTCCACCGCGGCGTCGGCTACGCGCTGAAGCTCGGCCAACGAGCCCAGGCCCTCGATCAAGACATCCACGTGGCCCGGTGGACGTTCGATCCGCTCGTCGCGCGGAACGCCTGGTTCAACCTCGGGAAGCTGGGTGCCGTCGCCGACCGGTTCGGGCGCGCGTTCTACGGTGAGATGTCTGATGAGATCAACCGAGGCGATCGCACCGATCGCCTGGTGGTCAGGTGGGATCTCGACCCGGCCCCGGCGCCGACGGCCGCGCCGATGGAGCTCCCCACCGTGCTCGCGGCCGAGGGCGATCTCGATGCCCCGGACCCTGTGCGAAGGTCGGCGCCCGCTGCTGAGGGAGGCGTCGTGGAGGTGCCGCGCGAGCACGCCGCACTTCGCCAGAAGGACACACAGCTCGCGTCCCGTTGGCGTGACGCCGCCGCCGACGCGCTGGAGGAGTGCTTCGCGGCGGGGCTGATCGCCGCCGCCTTCGATCGGGGCCGTTCCGCCTATCTGTTGGTGCCGGGGGCGCCGTGGTGAGTCGCGTTCGCACGGTCGAGCTGCTCATGGCGGAGTTGCCGCTGGTCCGACCGTTCCGGACAAGCTTCGGCGAGGTGAGCGACAAGCGTTGTGTCCTGGTCCGCGTGGAGACCGATGGCGCCGAGGGCTGGGGGGAGTGCGTCGCTGACTCGCGGCCGGATTTCAGCGGTGAGTTCAACGAAGGGGCCTGGATCGTGCTCCGCGACTTCCTCGCCCCCTCGCTGTTCCGCGCGGGGGAGGTGGTCGTCGAGGGCGCGGAGCAGGCGTTCGCCGAGGTCCGCGGCAACCCGATGGCGAAGGCAGCGCTGCTGGATGCCTTCGTCGACGCCGAGCTGCGGGCGAGCGGATCGTCTCTGGCGTCGTGGCTCGGCGCCGAGCGCGACCGGGTCGAGTGCGGCGTCAGCATCGGGATCGCATCCTCGACGGAGGCGCTCCTCGATCAGGTTGCCGGGTACCTAGAGGAGGGCTACCGGCGCATCAAGCTCAAGATCGAACCCGGGAACGACGTCGAACGCGTCCGGGCCGTCCGCGACGCGCATCCGGGCATCCTCCTCTCCGTCGACGCGAACGCCGCGTACGCGCCGGCCGACGTCGACATCTTCCGTTCGATGGAGGACGCGGATCTCCTGATGATCGAGCAGCCCCTCCATCACGAGGACCTCGTTCGTCACGCGGAGCTCCAGGCACTCCTGCGAACCGACCTCTGCCTCGACGAGTCCATCCGCTCGGCCGCCGACGCGAGCGCCGCCCTCGACCTCAAGGCGTGCCGGATCGTGAACATCAAGCAGGGGCGGGTTGGGGGCGTGCTCGAGGCGAGGAGGATCCACGATCTCTGCCTGACGCGAAGTGTCCCCGTGTGGTGCGGCGGGATGTTGGAGACCGGGATCGGCCGTGCGCTGAACCTGGCGCTCGCGAGCTTGCTGGGCTTCACCCTGCCCGGCGACACGAGCGCATCGGCACGGTACTTCCACGAGGACCTGACCGAGCCGTTCGAGATGGCTTCCGACGGGACCATGGCCGTCCCGACGGGTCCGGGGATCGGCGTCGCGCCTCTGCCGGAACGGCTCCGAGCATGTGTGACCCGGCGAGAGACCCTCCGCCCTTCGGACAAAGAGTGACAAAAGCATCGTCCCCGGCTTGACGGTAGAAACGATGGGACCGTATGGTTCGTCTTGAGAAACCGCTGGAGCCCTCGGGTTCCGGCGGTTTCTCACTTTCCGGCCCTTCCCCGACGACGGACCTCTTCGATCGCCGGGAAGCTGCCCGGAGCCCCCGCCGCGAACCCCTGCACTCGTGCTTGTCTCGCGCTTGCTTGTGTACGGCGCTGTCGCGGGCGACGATAGAGCGACGCCGACCGTGCCGGGGTTTCGACCATCCGATGAAGAAACGTGTCATCAGAGCCGAAGAGTTCGAGGTCCTGGATACCGCGGGACGGGTTCGACTGCGGATCGGGCTGTCCAACGACGACTCGCCGTTCTTCTCGATGCTCGACCCCCACGGGCAGGTGCGCGCTCGCTTCGGCCTCTCCTCGGACGGGTCTGCAGGCCTCGCGATCGGCGACGACAACGGCAAGGTCCGGGCGACGCTCGGTCTCTCCACCGACGGTTCGGCCAGCCTCGCGTTCGGTGACCGCAACGGGAAGATCCGCGCCAAGTTCGGGCTGGCCTCGGACGCGTCTCCCACGCTGGGCGCACACGTGGAGGGAGATGATGTCACCCACCGCTACACGCTGGCGGATCAAGGATCGCCGACGCTCGGGCTGTACGACCGCGCGGGGCGGGTACGGATCCGGCTAGGTCTCGCTGCCGACGGATTCCCTATCCTCAGGCTGTTGGACGCAGAGGGCGAGCTCCGCGCGCTGGTCGGTTTGGCCGACGACGGAAGCCCGTTGATCCAATTCATGGACGAACGCAAGCAACCGACGTGGACGAAGCGATGAGTGGATGGTGGACGGCGGCGTTCGTGGCCCAATGGGTCTTGCTCCTGGTCCTGTGCGTCGTCGTGGTCGCACTGGCGCGCCAGGTGGGCACGCTCCATCTGCGGATGGGTCCACGCGGGGCTCTCGAGATCGATACGGAGGGGCCCGCCCTCGGCGAGGCCCTGCCGCCCGTCGACGCTCTCGACGCCGACGGCGCTCCGCTCGTCCTCGGAGGCGCCGGGGAACGGCGACTCGTCTTGTTCTCGTCGCCGACCTGCATGGTCTGCCGCGAGGTGGCGCCGGCCCTGCCGGCCGCGGCTCGAGGGGCGGACCTCGTGCCGCAGGTGGTCCACGACCCCGACGCGGAGCGTGTGTTCGAGGTCCCCGGCACTCCCTTCCTGCTGGTGCTCGACGAGCTCGGGATCGTCCGGGCGAAGGGCACCGTGAACAACCTCGAGCAGATGGAGGGGCTGGTCGACACGGCGGAACGGCGGATGCGGGAGGAGGGTGAGCGATGGGCGAGCTGAGGTCGATGGAGCGCGCGCAGCGGGCGCTCGCGCAGCGCACCAGCCGGCGTGGGTTCCTCGGGAGGGTCGGCCGCGGCGTCGTGGCTCTTGCCGGCGGCTCTCTGGTCGCCACCGCGCTCGCACCCGATCGGGCCGAGGCGTATCACATCTGTGGACACACCTGGACGACGGGGTCGTGTCCTCACCCCTTCTCTCCCCTGTCACGGACCGACCGCTACGGCTTCCCCGTCCACCCGACGTACGGATATCCGGTGGACGACCGAGGGAAGGTCTACCGCAACCCGGACACCCAGGAGCGGTCGAAGACGTGCCAGAAGAAGGTCCGCGAGATCTACTCCTTCGCGAACGACACGCGCTACGGCGGGGGTTGGACACGCTGCTGCTCGGGCCGGCTGCGTCACATCTCGGACTGCTGCTCCCGATCGAACATCCGGATCAACGGGGACTATGCCGTGCGCGGCTACTGCCCGGCCGGGTTCAAGGTCTTCTGCATCACGTATCGGGAGCTCATGCAGCGGTGTTGACCGACGCCGGGGTCGCGGCGTTGGCGGTCGCGGCGGCGATCGCTGGCTGGTCCGCGCTCTGGGGGCCTTGAGGGCTGTCGATGGTGGAGACCATCAGCCCCGTCGTGTACGGGACGCGCGCGAGGTGGGCCGGCGCGATGGCGCTCCACGCGGTGGGCGCG
>JBKKAE010000158.1:0-8924 GCA_046714835.1 Actinomycetota bacterium
AGGACGAGGCGTTTCGCGTGTCGGGAGGCAAGCGGATGGCGAACGACGAGAGCCCACGGTTCCGGCCGGTCGACCCCAAGGTGCGCTTCCCGGAGCTCGAGCGCTCGATCCTCGCGTTCTGGGAGGAGGCGAACGTCTTCCATCGATCCCTCGAGCAACGCGCGCACTCCCCCGAGTGGGTCTTCTACGACGGTCCTCCGACGGCGAACGCCAAGCCGCACATCGGCCACGCGGTCACGCGCACCTTCAAGGACGTCTATCCCCGCTACCGCACGATGACCGGGCACCTCGTCCACCGCAAGGCTGGCTGGGACTGCCACGGGCTCCCCGTCGAGATCGAGGTGGAGAAGGAGATCGGCACCTCCGGCAAGCGCGACATCGAGGCGTTCGGGGTCGCCGAGTTCAACGAGCGGTGCCGGGTGTCCGTCCGCCGATACGTCCACGACTGGGAGGAGTTGACGCGCCGGATCGGCTTCTGGATCGACATGGACGACGCCTACTGGACGATGGATCCCGCCTACGTCGAGTCCGTCTGGTGGTCGCTGAAGCGCCTGCACGAACGCGGTTTGCTGATCGAGGCGGACAAGGTGACCGCGTATTGCCCCCGGTGCGGCACGGCGCTTTCCGACGCCGAGGTCGCCCTCGGCTACGAATCCGTCGAGGACCCGAGCGTCTACGTGCGCTTCCCGATCGTCGAGACGCCGGCCCCGGACCTGGTCGGCACGTCGCTGCTGGTCTGGACCACGACGCCATGGACGCTCCCGTCGAACACCGGCGTGGCCGTGGATGCGTCGGCGACGTATGTCGTGGCCGAGAAGGACGGAGATCGGGTGATCGTTGCCTCGCCGCTCGAGGCGGCGGCCCTCGGCGACGGATGGACGATCCAGAAGTCCCTGCGCGGGGAGGATCTCCTCGGAGCGCGGTACGAGCCGCCCTATCCGAACGTCGAGGGCGCGCACACCGTCGTGTCCGGTGCGTTCGTCCGGATGGAGGATGGCACGGGCTTGGTGCACATGGCGCCTGCGTTCGGAGCCGAGGATCTCGAGGTCGCGCTCGTCCAAGGCTGGCCGGTCTTCAAGCCGATCGGCGACGACGGCCGGTTCACCGATCTCGCGCCCGAGTTCATCCGCGGTCTGTTCGTGAAGGACGCCGATCCCGTGATCGTCGAGGACCTCTCGGTCCGCGGGCGTCTGCTCCGTTCCGCGACGATCCTGCACACGTATCCGTTCTGCTGGCGCTGCAAGACCCCACTCCTCTACTACGCGCGCACCTCCTGGTACGTCCGTACGACGGCCGTCAAGGAGCGCCTCCTGGACGTCAACGACCAGGTCGACTGGCACCCCGATCACATCAAGCACGGGCGCTTCGGTAACTGGCTGGAGAACAACGTCGACTGGGCGCTCTCTCGCGAGCGGTACTGGGGCACGCCGCTGCCGATCTGGCGGTGTCAGGCCGAGCACGTGACCGTGATCGGATCGCTCGCCGAGCTCGGCACGCTGGCCGGACGAGATCTGGCGGACCTCGATCCGCACCGACCCACGATCGATGAGATCGCGTTCCCGTGCCCGGACTGCGGCGAGGAGTCACGAAGGGTCCCCGAGGTGATCGACGCCTGGTACGACTCCGGCGCGATGCCGTTCGCGCAGTGGGGCTACCACCCGGAGCTGGGTCGGGGCGAGGAGCCGTTCGAGCGGATGTTCCCCGCCGACTTCATCTCCGAGGCGATCGACCAGACGCGCGGCTGGTTCTACACGCTGATGGCGGAGGGGGTCCTGCACTTCGACTCGACCGCGTACCGCACCGTCGTCTGCTTCGGCTTCATCGTCGACGAACAGGGCCGGAAGATGTCGAAGTCGCTCGGCAACGTGGTGGATCCGATGACCGTGATGGAGCGCTACGGAGCTGACGCGCTCCGCTGGGTACTCCTGACGAGCGGCTCCCCCTGGTCATCGAGACGACTCGGCGACACCGTCCTCGAAGAGGCGGTGCGACAGTTCCTGCTCACCCTGTGGCACGTGTACTCGTTCTTCGTGCTCTACGCGGGCGCGGACGCGTTCGACCCCGACGCCGAGCCCGCTCCGCCGCCATCCTCACGACCGCTTCTGGACCGATGGATCTTGTCTCGGCTCGCCGGCACCGTTCGTGAGGTCCGGGACGGGATGGACGGCTACGACGTGACGGGAGCCGGTCGGCGGATCCAGGCGTTCGTCGAGGACCTCTCCAACTGGTACGTGCGACGCTCGCGTCGGCGGTTCTGGAACCCGGGCGGGGGTGGCGGCGCCGACAGTGTCGCCGCGTTCCACACGCTGCACGAATGCCTCGTCACCGCGGCGACGCTGCTGGCGCCGCTCACCCCGTTCGTCTCCGAGGAGATCTGGTCGAACCTCGCGGCCGGACGCGGTGGCCGGCCGGACTCGGTGCACCTTGCGGACTATCCGCGGGTGGACGAGGAGGCGGTCGACCCAGGGCTGGACGACGCGATGGCGCTCGCGCGTCAGGTAGTGGAGCTTGGGCGGCGGATCCGCACGGAGACGAAGACCCGAACGCGGCAACCGCTTCCCGCCGCGGTGGTGCATCTCGCCGACACGCCGGGATCGTTCGATCGACTTCGGGATACGGTTGCCGAGGAGTTGAACGTCAAGCGCGTCGAGGTCGCGGGGTCGGCCGATGTGTTCGGTCGATGGCGAGCTCGACCGGACTTCAAGGTCCTCGGCCCTCGTCTCGGCCCGCGTGTCCAGGCCGTTGCTGCCGCACTGGCCGCGGACGACGGCACGCTCGCAGGACGACTCGCGGACGGTGAGCAGATCGAGGTTCCCGCCGGTGAGGGCCCCCCAGTCCCGATCGGACCGGACGACGTCCAGCTGACACACGACGTCCGTTCGGGGTTGGGCGTTGCCTCGGAGGGCGGCGTGACGGTCGCCCTCGAGCTCGAGATCACGCCGGAGCTCCGACGCGAAGGGCTCGCCCGCGAGCTCGTCCGGATTATCCAGGACGCTCGGAAGGAGGCCGGCCTCCAGGTGACGGACCGGATCGTGCTGGGGGTAGAGACGTCCGGGGAACTCGCCGCGGCGCTCGCCGCCCACGGGGAAGAGATCGCCGCCGAGACGTTGGCCGCCGGCATGGCGACGAGCGGCGTGGACGGATTCCGGTTGGAAAGAACGCTGGAGGAGACGCCGGTGATCGTGAGCCTCAGGAAGGAGGGTTGAGGACCCGACTCATTCCTCGCCCCAGAAGAGCTCCCGGAGCGAGCCGTCCTCTTCTTCGTCCGGACGTCCCGACCGTGCGGGTTCCGGCTCATCGAGCAGGATCGGCTCGTCGGCGACGGCGCCGGTGATGACGTTCGCCGATCCCGCGAGGGTCGTGCGATCCTCGCCCTTTCCCTCGTCCTTCGGGACATCGGGCGTGGCCTGCGCCGTGGTCCCGGTTGCGTCGGCGCCTTCGGCGATCTCGGTTTGTGGCGCGAGCGACGCATCCGGTGCCTCGCCCTGCGGCGCAGCTTCCGGAGCGGGCGCGGCCCCGGGCGGCGGCGCGGAGGCGGGCGAGTCCGTCACTGCCGGCTCATGCGTTGTTGTCTCGGCGACGGCCGACGCGTCCTGCCGGATCGCCCGAACCATGGACCGAAGCTCCTCGGCGTGCTCCTGGACCAGGCCGCCGAGATCCTGCAGGAATCCCTTCTCGCGCCGCAGGAACGATTCCACCGTGGCGCGGTCGGCGTCGCCGGTCGTCGTGGGGACCGATGGCCGGCTCGGGGCCGGCTCGAGACCGCTCGATCCCCGGGCCAAGCGCTCGTTCTCCGCCACGAGCGCGGTCATCGCGTCGGTCACCTGATCGAGGAACTCGTCGACCTCCCGCATCCGGTAGCCCGCACCGAACCGGGCAACTTGGAACTCCTTCTGTTGGACCTCGAGGGGCGTGATCCGCCGCCCTGCCGGAGCTGAGGTCCACTCCGATGCGCCGCCGGTCGTGTCCTTTTTCTTCATGTCGCCCTCTTCATCCGCTCTGGGTCCGATCGCTCCCCGGCGATCCCGCTCAGCAGAACACTGTACGCAACACGACGAGGACCACGAACGCAACCAGCACCGAGAGGTCGAGCACGCCCGCCGGCGGCACGATCCTCCGCAGCAGCCGGAGCGGCGGCTCCGTCACGTCGATCACGACATCGAACCCCGCTCTGAGCGGTCCCGAGTGCGGCGGCCGCCACCCCGCGAACTGCAGCCAGCCGAGGATCACCCTGATGAACAAGAGGATCATGAAGACGAAGAGCACGAGGCAGATGAGCTCGCTCACGAAGTCGTTCCCGCTGGCAGCCGTCATCCACGCGCAAGGCTAGCAGTGCAAGGGCCACGCGCGGACCGGAGCGTCGTCAGAACTGGTTGTAGAAGCCGCCGCCGGCGATGCGTTCCCGCTCCTCGGCCGACACCTCGACGTCTGCCGGTGTGAGCAGGTACACGCGGTTCGCCACGAGCTCGATCTTGCCGTCCAGTCCGTAGACGAGACCGGAGGCGAAGTCGACGAGCCGGCGAGCGGTGGAGTCCTCGGTGCCTTGCAGGTTCATGATGACGGCCGTGCCCTCTTTGAAGCGGTCGGCGACCTCGCGGGCCTCGTTGAATCGCTTGGGCTCCGACTTGTGGATCGCCGCCGACGCACCCACCTGGCGTGGCGAGGCGATCGTGCGCACCACGCCTGCCGCGTCTGACGACACGTCACGGACCGGTTGAGGCCGCATCCGTCGCACGGGCGCAGGCTCGACCTCGGGGAGCTCCTCGACGAACTCCTCGTCGTCCTCGACCAGACCGAGATAGTTCAGCGTCTTCTTCCACACGCCGCTCATGTTGGTTCCTCCCTATCTCTAGGCCTGGTTGCTCGGGGGCCGAACAGGGCCGTCCCGATCCGGACCATGGTAGCGCCTTCTTCCACCGCGACCTCGTAATCCAACGACATCCCCATCGACAATGCCAGCACGTCGGGGTGGTCTTCTCGGATCTCGTCGCGGAGCCGGCGCAACCGGGTGAAGGAGGCGCGTGCGTCCTCGGCCGACTCCCCGATCGGGGGCACGGTCATCAGACCGATCAGGCGAAGACCCTCGAGTGAGGCGACCAGATCGGCGAAGGCGGGAAGCTCGGCCGCGGGCACGCCCGTCCGCCCTTCCGTGAGATCGACCTCGATCAACGAGTCGAGCGTGCGGCCGGAGCGGGCGGCGCGGCCCGCGAGCCGTTGCGCCGCCCGATCCCCCGCGACCGTCTGGACGACATCGGCATGGTCGGCGACGCGGTGGGCGGTGCTCGACTGGAGCGTGCCGATGAAGTGCCAGGTGCCGGTGTCGATCGCCGCCCGCTTGTCGCGCAGCTCCTGCACGTAGTTCTCGCCGAGATCTCGGACCCCTGCCTCGATCGCCCATCGGACCTGCTCGACCTCGACCGTCTTCGTGACCGCGATCAGCGAGACGTCCTCGTGGGTCCTGCCCGAGCGGGTGGCCGCGGCGGCGATGCGCGACCGCACCTCCTCGACGTTCCGACGTACCTCCTCGCGATCCGCGGTCACCGTGTCCTCTCATGATCGAGGCGCGACTCCGGCCAACGTCATCTCTTGGCGACCCCGGATACGCGAACGGGGCGGGGAGATCCTCTTCGAAAGGAGGCGGGGGAAGGGCGCCTCCTCTCGTGGACCTCCCCGCCCCGGTTCGAGGGCCGCGCGGGGCGGGTGTCAGCTCTTGAGGAAGTCCGGGATGTCCAGGTCCTCCTCGGCGTCGAAGGTCAGCGGGGCGGATGCCTCACCGCTCGTGAAGACCCGGTCCTCGTCGTCCTCGGCCAGGATCGACGGAAGCGGCTCTCCGCTCGCGGCTCCCTCGTCGGAGGGTTCCTCGAGCAGCCGGGAGAGCCGGCTCTCGAAGCGACTGTCGGAGACGGCCGTCACCTTGTCGAAGCCGGCGGCCACGACGGTGACGCGCACCTCCTCGCCCAAAGCATCGTCGACCACCGCGCCGAAGATGATGTTGGCGTCCGGGTGGGAGACGCGCGTGATGGCATCCGCCGCGGCGTTCACCTCGTGCAGGGTCAGGTCGGTCGGACCGGCGATCGAGAGCAGGATGCCCTTCGCGCCGTCGATCGAGGACTCCAACAGCGGGGAGCTGATCGCTGCCTTGGCGGCCTCCGTGGCGCGGTCCTGTCCGGACCCCAGGCCGATCCCCATCAGCGCGGACCCGGCACCCGCCATGATCGACTTCACGTCGGCGAAGTCGAGGTTGATGAGTCCCGGCGTGGTGATGAGCGACGTGATGCCGTCGACACCTTGGTAGAGGACCTGGTCCGCCATCCGGAACGCGTCGAGCATCGGCATACTGGCGTCGGCCACCTGGAGGAGCCGGTCGTTCGGCACCACGATCAGCGTGTCGACGGCCTTCTTGAGCTCTGTGATCCCGAGGTCCGCCTGGGTCGCGCGCTTCCGGCCTTCGAAACCGAAGGGGCGAGTCACGACGCCGATCGTGAGAGCCCCGAGGTTCCTCGCGACCTCGGCGATGATCGGAGCCCCGCCGGTTCCCGTGCCGCCGCCCTCGCCGGCGGCGATGAACACCATGTCGGCGCCCTTGAGGATCTCCTCGATCTCGTCGGCGTGCTCCTCCGCCGCGCGCCGGCCGACATCCGGATCCGAGCCGGCGCCCAGACCGCGTGTCGTCTCCCGGCCGATGTCCAGCTTCACCTCGGCGTCGGACATCAGCAGGGTCTGTGCGTCCGTGTTGACGGCGGTGAACTCGACACCCCGGAGGCCTGCCTCGATCATCCGGTTCACCGCGTTCACGCCGCCCCCGCCGATGCCCACGACCTTGATCACGGCGAGGTAGTTCTGAGGAGCGTCCATCATCCGCTTTCCCTCCCGGGCCCCGGCCCACGTACCTGGAGGTCCCGCCTCCGACTGCCACCTGTGGTCGACCGTTGGTGCGAACCACTGCCTGTTCCTGCTCGCTACGTGTTGAACTGTAAGGCTCCACTTGAACGTTATTGCCATATCTAGCTCATGTGGAGGTAGCGACCCTACTTCGTAATCGCAGGTCCGTCAAGAAGTTGCGGTACGCCTTCCGGGCGCTTCTTTGCGCTTACTCGTGACAATCGGAACGCGCGGCGCATCGCGCAGAGGATCAGGGGATCGGCACCGCGGTGGAGCCCTGTGCGAGTTTCGCGGTGGGGCTCCCGGGCACGCTCAGATCGGCCGACACCACACGGACATCCCGCTTCTGTACCCACGCCAGCAGAGCGGCCAGCGACGCGGCCTTCGCGGTGAGCTCCGACGCATCTCCGAGGGAGGCGGAGAACCCGGCCGCGAGCCGGACCTCCACTCCCCCGTCCGGCGCCACGACCACGGCGTCCACGGCGCGGCGCAACGTCGGGTCGAGTGCGCCGGCCGCGGCCGCTGCGGTCGCGAGGCTCCCCGCTCCGACGGGACCGCCGTCCGGAGCGAGCAGCGCCGGCAGGTCAACGATGTGCCCCGCGGCTCCGATCACGACGCCGTCGGCGCCGACGAGGTCCATCGGTGTTCCCACCCCTCCGGTGCCCATCACACCGACGGGGGTCCGAGCGACGATCTCGATCGTGAGCGCGTCCGGGAGGGATGTGATGACCCGCGCCCCGAGGATCCGCGGGTCGCGTTCCAGGCGCCGCTCGACCGCGCGGGTGTCGAGATGGAACACGTTCGAGTCCTCGTCCACGCCAGCCAGGGCGAGAAGATCGGCACGCGAGATACCGTCGGATCCCTCGATCTGGATGTCGCTCGCCGCGAACAACGGGGTGTACGTCGTCGCGACCGCCAGCGTGGCCACCAGGATCGACGCGATGGCAGCCACCGTCCAGCGCCGGATGACCCGCCGCTCCTTGTCAGCGCTTCGCATCGCCGACGGCTCCCATCAACTCGACCTCGGTCTCCAGTCGGATCCCGGCGTGGGACTCCACGAGCGCTCGCACCTGTTCGATCAGCGCCCACACATCGGACGACCTGGCGCCCGGACCCGCGACGATGAAGTTCGAGTGCTTCTCGGAGACCTGGGCCCCTCCGAGCCGAAGTCCCTTCGCGCCGGCCGCCTCGATCAGCCTCGCGGCATGGTCGCCATCAGGGTTCTTGAACACCGATCCGCAGTTCGGCTCGGCGAGCGGCTGCGTGCGCCGCCGCCAGTCGCGCGCCTCCTCCATCCGAGCCCGGATCTCTTGCTCATCGCCGGGCTCGAGCCGTGCCGCGGCGGCGACCACGATGTCACCGGGAGGCAGTCCCGACCGGCGATAGCCGAATCCGGCATCGTCGACCGAGAGGGAGTCCCGGGCGCGGCGAGCGAGCGAGTAGACCTCTACCCGCTCGATCACCTCGGACATCGACCGCCCGTGCGCACCGGCGTTCATCTTCACGGCGCCGCCCAAGCTGGCCGGGATCGCGACCCCGAACTCGAGTCCGGCGAGGCGATGCCGCATCGCGATCCCGGCGAGCGCCGGGAGCGGCATCGCACCCCCCGCGGTGAGCAGGTCCCTGTCGCGGCCCGCCCACCGATACCCGCGACCCAGACGCACCACGATGCCGGCGAACCCGTCGTCCGACACCAACACGTTGGATCCTTTGCCGATCATCACCACCGGCACACCCGTCCGCTCCACCGCGAGTCCGACCGCTTCGAGTGCACCGTCCTCTTCGGCCTCGACGAACAGCGCGGCAGGTCCGCCGATCCGGAAGCTCGTCAGGGGCGCGAGCGGGAAGCCCACACGCAGTCGCGACCCCAGCCTCTCGCGGAGGAGACCCTCCGCAGCCGCGAGATCAGGAGCCACCATCGGCCTCCCGGATCCGCGAGAGCGCCGCATCCCCGAGCATCCACACATCGCCACACCCGAGCGTGATGACGAGATCGCCTTCATCCACCTCTCGGGCGAGGAAGGACACCGCGTCCTCGCCGT
>JBKKAE010000159.1:0-12116 GCA_046714835.1 Actinomycetota bacterium
TGGTGCGTCTCGGCGGAGCGTTGTTCATCGTCGCGGGGATCTACCAGCTCACCCCGCTCAAGGACACCTGCCTGCGCCAGTGCCGTTCGCCGCTGTCCTTGCTGATGCAGCATGCGCGCACCCTCCAGAGCGGGATGATCGGCCGACTGCGCGTGGGGGCCGCGCATGGCGCGTATTGCCTCGGATGTTGCTGGGCGCTCATGACGGTGCTGGTGCTGATCGGGATGATGAATTTAGCGTGGATGGCGGCCGTAGCGGCGGTGATCCTCGCCGAGAAGGTGCTGACCTCGGGGACCGGCTTCAGTCGTGCGTTGGGCGTCGTGCTCGTGGGTACCGGGCTGGTTGTTGTGATCTCGGGCGCCTGAAGGGTGCTCTTATTCAGATACAGCCTCCGATTCAGATACAGCCTCCGACCTGGGCCGTCCACAAGTGGTTCCGACCCAGGTCGGTCGGAGAACCCTTCGGAAGCGTCGGTACAGGCCGGCTCCTCCGGCCCATCGGGGCGGGCGAACCCCCTGAGCACCCTTCGCTCAACTCTCGGGAGCCATCCCCAGGGCTCTGAAGGGCGGCCTATTCGAAGGCACCAGGGGGAGTGGGGGAAGGATGCCCGGGGCCATGCTTCCCTCGCGCCACAGCCAAACGCGCTGTTCATAGACGTGAACCGAATAGGTGAACCCTTCAGCCTCTGGATCGACGGTTCCTCTTCGAGGTAACATCCGGCGCCCGACGGCGCGTCGGGTAAGCCTCGCCAGCCGGCGCGTGCATGCGGAGGAGGGTTCACTGTGATGGTAATCGTTCGGTCTCCGACCGAGCTGAGGGTCAGGCGCCGAGCCATCAGGCGGAGGCGACCCGTCGCGCGTCGGCTGCCAGCTGCTGAGCAGATCGCGCCGATGCCCCCTCGCAGGCGTTCCTTAGGTTTTGGCGCGCAGCCCCCCAGGCGAGCTCGAAACGAGTGCCGCTCCAAGGACCATCCAACCCGCCCCAAGCACCAGGATCGGCACCTCGAACAATCGAGAGTTGATCCCTTCAAGAACGGCACCACCAACCATCATCGAAGGAAGGGCGGCTACGCCCATGATGAAGGGCAAGGACTGCCACTTCATGACGGACTCTTCTGACCTTCGATACGCGATACCGAGCAGGATCAAGGAGACGATGACGCTGAGGAACGACCCGAAGACAAGAGGATTGAAGCTTTTCTCGGATGTCTCTAACGAACCACTCGTATAGAGGATCGCACCCAGGAGCGAGAGAACGAAGCTCAGGTAGGCGAGAGCTCCGCCTGCCCGTGCCACGATCCCACCGCGACCCTCAAGCCGTCCATGGAGGCCGATCAAGCCGACGGCAAAGAGCAGGGGAGCGAACTCGAAGAGGTAATCAGGCTGATCTCCCGTGATCATGATGGTGCCGGCTTTGATGAACCAGAAGGCACCTCCCACGAGGGCCGCGCCGCCGGACCATCGAACGAGCGAGCGATCCACTTGAGGTCTCCGAGTCCGATCTCACGTGCCCGGGTCTCGCACGCCATCAACGGCGAGATTGTACGGGAGCTTCTTCGCCTTCCGCGCGATCGCCTCGGCCACCCGTCGACGGTCGAATGGTCTGTCGGACGAAGGAGGAAGTGCCAGGTTCCGCACCATCATCAGGGCCGGGCGCGGCCCGGGCCGTGATCGTCGTCCCCCCGCGTCGACCTCGCTGACCGGGAGCAAGGGGGTGTTGACCAGGCGTGGGAGGTACACCTCTTAACCTGTGGGAGGTCCCCACGAAGTGTCCGATCGCGTGTGGCGAGGGAGTTCTGAGAACACCCCACCGACCAACCCACCGACCGACCGACCCACCCACCTGACATCTCAGAACTCCGCTGACGAAGGCCCCGATCGGTGTCCCGTGCGATCGCGGGTCGGTTGAAGGCGCCGCCGGCGCCGGTACCGGAGCGCTGTCGTGCCGTGTGTCGCGCACGAAGGGAGCGGAAGCCGATGCGCGCATTCAACCCAGCCGGCGTGGCAGACCGTTGGGGGACCTATTCGCACGGCGTCGAGCTCGAGGGCCCGGTCCGGCTCCTGTTCGGCGCCGGCCAGAGACGGGCGTCGATGCGAACGGCCGCATCGGCATCGGCATCGAGGAGCAGTCGCGCCTCCTCTGGCGGAACATCGGGGAGGTCCTGGCCGGAGCCCGGGATGGGCGTCTCGGACATCGTCTAGCTGAACGTGCTTCTGCTCCATCGCGAGGATTCTACCGACGGCGCGCGGTGCGGGAAGAGGTGGTGGGCGACCACCGCCCGCGTCGCCCCTGATGTTCGTCGCCGGTCTCGCAAACCCCGACTGGCTGATCGAGGTCGACTTCGTCGCCGCCCGCGCGCTCGACTGACCCCGAGCCTTCAGGATCCTTCGCCGGGCAGCTCGGCGTAGATCCGGCAGGGTGCCGCCTCCACGCCCCCGAGGAGCACGAACGGCGCCCTGAACAGGAAGGGGTCGGGACCGACCTCGCCGAGGTGCGTCGCCTGTTCGACGATCGGGATGCCGCTTCCGAGCAATGCGCGGTGGACGACGAAATCCTCCGAGGTGAAGTCGGTCGACACGGCGCATTCCTCTTCGAAGAAGTCGACGACGACGGCCTTGGGACGGCGCTCCGCGAGCCAGACCCCAGCGTCCTCGGTCAGGAACGGCGAGCGCGTGTAGTAGTCGGGGAAGGTAGTGCGCGGTCATCCCCTGGAGGAGCGCGGCGGCCGCGAGCTCCGTCGAGAGAGCCGGGGGCACCGGGACGAGACGGTCGGCCGGGACCAGCGCGAGCTCCGCATAGGCGCCGGGGACCCCGGCGTAGGCCACCCGGTCTCCCGGGGAATGTCCGTCGACATCGTCGCCGACCTTCAACACCTCGCCGGCTCCCTCGGTGCCGGGCGTGAACGGGAGGTTCACCGAGTAGCCGCCGGAGCGCTGCTGCACGTCGATCATGTTCACCCCGGCCGCGTGGAGGCCGACCAGCACCTGCCCTGCGGCCGGGTGGTGATCCTCCACCTCCTCGACGACGAGCACCTCCGGCCCTCCGTGTTCCCGTACGCGGATCGCTTTCATGCTTCTCCTCTCCGGTGTCTCACTCTGCAACCGCCCGGCCTTCAGGCCTTGAGACCCATGAGCTGCGCGGTTAGGGGGCGGGCGTTTCCCGTGGTAGATGGTGCCCCCGGCAGTCTGGAACTGACGGAATACGTCGTCTACTCGCGGCGGGCTCTAATTCGGGATCGCCCATGTTGGCGAAGACCCTGGGCGGGTCGGCGTCGGTGGTGCTCGCGTCAGCCGGTCACTGCGGCGAGCGGCCTGGTGGGTCGTCCGCCCGAGGGCCGCTGGCCTCAGGACCCAGTACGTCGTCGGATGTCCCGGTCCGCCGTCTTTCGCGGTTCTTTGGAGCTCCGGCTCGCTCCTTCTCCGCATCGACCATCCGGCGGAACGACTTCGCGAGGAGCACGTTCAGCCCCGCGATGGTGGATGCCAGCAGAAGGACGACCCTGGCTCCGTGTTCGCCGATCGCATCGCTCTCCGCGTGGCAGTTCGAGGGCGAGACGATAGCGCGCCTGTTCGAGAGCCTGACGATCTCGTCTTCTCCTTCGGAGCTCGCCGGGTCTCGCTGAGACCTCAGAACTTCCCGTAGAGGTCGCTCTCGGGGTCGAAGAACCCACCGGCCGGGCGCGCGTGCGCATGCCAGTGGTCCGGGATCCTTCGTCGCTGCGGGTCGACCCAGTAGCCGTCCTTCCCGTAGCGATCCCCGGCGATACGTTCGAGACGACCGAGGAGCTCTGCTTCGAGTTCTGACTCCGGGAGGCCGTGAGTGCGCCACACGACCATCGGCGTCCGGCAAACGAGGCACTCCGCGACCCAACACTCGTCGTCCTCGTGGAGCCAGGGTGTGACCCGGTCCGCCGAGCAGAGCTGGCACTCATCCATACGCGCTGATCCGCAGCTCGACGCGGTCGCCGGCCTCGACCCCGTGGTCGTCGAACCAACCGAGGTTCGCCTCGATGGCCAGGACGTAGGGCTCGTCGACCCCGTAAGTGGGACACGGGTCGGCCTCGCAAGGCTGCATGTCGCGCACGCCGATCACCCGATCGTCCTCGCCCACGAAGGCGATCGAGAGCGGGATGAGCGTGTCCTTCATCCAGAACGTGGAGGCCACCGGCTCATCCCAGACGAAAGCCATCCCCTCATCGGTCGGCATGCTCTGCACGCCCATCAGCCCTCGACTCCGCTCTTCAGTCTCGTCCGCGACGTCGACGTAGAGGAGCGCACCGGTCCCGTCGAACGCCACGGTCGAAGGCGGGCGATCCGGAGGAGGGGTATCGGTCCCGCTGCACGCGATCAGGGTCACGACGGCAAGCGACACGGCGAGGATCTTCACCTCTCCATGGTGCCACGGGCAGCGACGATCCCATTGTTATCATCGCCCCCTGTCGCCGGAGTAGCTCAGTCGGCAGAGCGCCTCCATGGTAAGGAGGAGGTCAGGGGTTCGATTCCCCTCTCCGGCTCTGCCGTTCAGCCTGTCGTGACCGGTTAGGGTCTCGTCCCACGTGATCCCGATCCGCGACATCAATCCGACCAGCCGGACGGCGTGGCTCACGCTCGTGCTCATCGCCGCCAACATCGCCGTGTTCTTGCTGTGGGAACCGACGTTCGAAGGCCCGGCGGAGCAGCAGGAGTTCTTCTTCTGCCAGGCGCAGATCCCCTTCGAGCTCATCAACCAGACGACACTGGCGGACGGGGGTGCGGAGGCGCGGCAGGCGATCGCGGAGTCCTTCGGCGCGGGGGAGAGCGAGGCGGCCGGGCTCCAGAACTTCCTCGAGCAGACCTGCCCGGAGAAGAGCTGGCTGGGGTCGGTCTTCGTGTCGATGTTCCTCCACGGCGGATGGCTCCACCTCGCCGGCAATATGCTGTTCCTCTGGGTCTTCGGGAACAACGTGGAGGACCGGCTCGGGCGGATCACCTTCCTTCTGCTCTACGTCTTGGGCGGACTGGCCGCGACCGGTCTCCAGGTGGCATTCGACCCCGACTCGGCCGTGCCCAACGTGGGTGCCTCCGGAGCGATCGCGGCGGTCCTGGGCTCCTACCTCGTCATGTTCCCCAGGGCGCGGATCCACACGCTCGTCATCTTCTTCTTCATCACGTTCCTCGAGCTTCCCGCGACCTTCGTGCTCCTCGCGTGGTTCGTCCTCCAGCTCTTCAGCGGCGTCGGAGGGATGGGGGATCAGATCGGGGGCGGGGTCGCCTACTGGGCTCACGTGGGGGGATTCGTCTTCGGCCTGGCGGTCACCTGGGCTTTCTTCCGGTCTCGAGGACGCAGCGACCCGTACGCGTTGCCGCCGCCCCCACCGTCGTATCCGTCCTGATCGAGGGACTACGCCACGACCGCGCGGAGGTAGTAGAGCCAGAAGGCCGGGATCTCTCGCGCGACGATCGCGCCGGTCCGGGTGATCGATGTCCTGGCCGGCACCGTCCACGCGTCCACGCCCGCGCGCGCGTACGCGAGCTTGATCCGGGGCAGGTGGTAGAACTGGCTCACCGCGAGGACCCGGTCCAGCCCGTTCTCTCGGAAGATGCGGACCGTGTTGGCCACGCTCGCGTTCGTGTTGACGCCTCCCGGGTCGAGGATGATCGCGTCGCTCGGCACGCCCAGCTGGATCGCGAGGTCGCGCATCACGATCGTCTCGTCGATGCCCGAGGGTTCGATCCCTCCCGTCATCACCACCGTGTCCACGAGGCCGTCGCGATAGAGCTCGGCTGCCGTCGTCACCCGGTTCGCGAGCGTGAGCGAGGGGGCGCCATCGTTCCTCACGCGGGCGCCGAACACCACCACGGCATCGGCGGGGCGCCGGTAGTCGGTCGTGCCGAAGAATGCCATCTGCAGGAGCGGCAGACCGATCACGAAGACCAGCGACATCGCGGCGACGACCTCGAGAGCTGTCCTCCGATCGACGGGCGCTGCGGGTTGGATCATCGAGACCGCGATGAGAGCGAGCAAGACACCGATCACGAGCGACAGCGGCACGGGGCTCCGCGGCGCGATCGTCCCCGCGTCCCAGATCCAGTAATAGGCGAGCGCGTTCATCGCCGCGACGATCCCCGCGACGGCGACTGCGACGATCGAGGCGTCCCTGCGCCGGCCGCCCGTTGCCGGCCGAAGTCCGTGCGCGACGAGCAACGCTCCGACCGCCAGCAGGAGCAGCTGCCCTCCCTGCTTCGGTAGGAACCGCAGGTCGATCCACCAGATGTTCGGGTCGAACGTGGGATGACGGAGGCCGGCGAGGACGTTCAGCACGCAGAGCGAGCCGAACCAGGCGGCGAGGACCCGGGCGCTCAGTCCGGCGATCCCGCGGAGGGCGACGCCCGCACGGACCGAGGCGATCGAACCGGTGTCGAGAGGTGTGGCGACCACTGCTCGCACCGTATCCCCATCGGGTACCGCGGGCCACCGTTCATGCCGCATCGGCGGCCTCGCAGGTAGACTGGGCGACCGCCGGGCGGGGTAGCTCAGTGGTAGAGCAAGCGGCTCATAATCGCTGTGTCGGCGGTTCGATCCCGCCCCCCGCTACGAGCCAAGGCGCGAGAAGAGCCAAGGATCCTCGAGGAGACCAAGAGACATGGGCAAGAAGAAGTTCGAGCGCACGAAGCCTCACGTGAATATCGGCACGATCGGCCACATCGACCATGGGAAGACGACGCTCACGGCGGCCATCACGAAGCGTCAGGCCGAGAAGGGGATGGCCGACTTCACTCCCTTCGACCAGATCGACAAGGCACCGGAGGAGCGCGAGCGAGGCATCACGATCGCGATCGCGCACGTCGAGTACGAGACGGACAACCGTCACTACGCCCACGTCGACTGCCCCGGGCACGCCGACTACGTGAAGAACATGATCACCGGCGCCGCCCAGATGGACGGCGCCATCCTCGTGGTCTCGGCGGCCGACGGCCCCATGCCCCAGACGCGCGAACACGTCCTGCTCGCCCGTCAGGTCGGCGTGCCCTCGATCGTGGTTGCCCTGAACAAGTGCGACATGGTGGATGACCCCGAGCTCCTCGACCTGGTCGAGCTCGAGGTCCGCGAGCTCCTCACCTCCTACGAGTTCCCCGGTGACGACGTCCCGGTGGTCCAGATCTCCGCGCTCAAGGCCCTGGAGGGCGACGACACCTGGGGCGACAAGATCGACGAGCTGATGGCGGCGTGCGATGCCTACATCCCCGAGCCCGTCCGCGACGTCGAGAAGCCCTTCCTGATGCCGATCGAGGACGTCTTCTCGATCACCGGGCGCGGGACGGTCGTCACCGGCCGCGTCGAGCGCGGGACGCTCAACAAGATGAGCGAGATCGAGATCGTCGGGATCACGGACACCCGGAAGACGATCGCGACCGACCTCGAGATGTTCCGCAAGCTCCTCGACGAGATCCGAGCCGGCGACAACGTCGGCGTGCTCCTCCGCGGCATCGACAAGGAGGATGTGGAGCGGGGTCAGGTCCTCGCCAAGCCGGGCTCGATCACGCCGCACACCGAGTTCGAGGCGCAGGTCTACATCCTGTCCAAGGAGGAGGGTGGTCGCCACACGCCGTTCTTCGACGGCTACCGGCCCCAGTTCTACTTCCGGACGACGGACGTGACCGGCCAGGCCCACCTGCCCGAAGGGGTGGAGATGGTGATGCCCGGCGATAACGTCGAGATGAAGGTCGACCTGATCGCCCCCATCGCCATGGAAGAGGGTCTCCGCTTCGCGATCCGCGAGGGCGGTCGCACCGTCGGCGCAGGCCGCGTGATCAAGGTCGTGAAGTAGGGGAGCCATGGCGAAGAAAGAAGGCAACCGCCCGAAGATCATCCTCGCCTGCTCCAACTGCAAGCGGCGCAACTACAATACGGTCAAGAACCGCGTGAACGACCGTGACCGGATCGAGCTGAAGAAGTACTGCCGCTGGTGCCGGGCGCACACGCTGCACCGCGAGACCCGCTAGCGCTCAAGTAGCGAAGCGATAGCGCAAGGACTAGCGCGAACTCAGGAAGCGTCGACGTCGGTCTGCGCGAGCTTCTCGCTCGTCTTGACTTTCCCGAACCGGATCGCCGCGACGACAGCGTCCGTCTTGGAGTGCACTCCGAGCTTGGTGAGGACGTTCTGTATGTGGGTCCGGAGCGTGTGGCGGCTCATCCCGAGCTCGTTCGCGATGTCGACGGACGCTTCTCCGGCCGCGACGCGCTGGAGGATCTCGAGCTCCCGAGGGGTCAAGCGCTCCACGCGCTGGGCGAGGTCGCCGTCGGTCCGGCGCTGCATCCGGAAGCGAGCCAGCGACAGCTCGACCTCGCTGACCGCGTGGAGCGGCTCTCCTCGGAAGGCGCGCCGGATCGCATCCGCCAGGTCGGAGACGGCCTGGGTCTTGCGCATGAACCCGCGGGCGCCAGCCTCGACCGCCCGCGCGAGGACCACGTCGTCGTCATGGCCGGAAAGCAGGATCACCTTGGTGCCAGTGGCCTCGCGATGGATCCGCCGTGTCGCCTCGAGGCCGTCGACCCCGGGCATCTGGACGTCCATCAGGAGCACGTCCGGGTGCCGCACCTGTGCGGACTCGATGGCGGATTCGCCGTCCGTCACGACCTCGATCACGGTGAGGTCGTCCTCGTTGTCGAGCGCGATCTGCAGGGCCTCGCCGAAGGATCGATGGTCATCGGCGATGACGACACGGATGTCGTTGTCGTGCGCCCCGGAAGCCTTGCGGTCCTTGGGTCTCACCCGGGCAGCGGTCACCGCGGCATCGTAGGCACGCCTGGCACCGGATTCGAGTACCCCCACAGGTGGATTTTCTCATGTCCCCCGACAGAGGGACACCAGATGTGGGGTGATGGGTAGGATGCGGCCCCGTATGGATGCAGCTGCCGCCGGGAAGATCTATCCGGACGTGCCGTTCACGGTGGACCCCGAGCGCGTCCGCGCGTTCCGTGACGTCTTCGACGAGCCGAGCGGTGTGCCGGCGACGTTCGCGACCGCCGCCGAGTTCTCGGTCATCCCGAGCGTCGTCACCGACCCCGACCTGGGTCTCGACTTCTCCCGCGTGCTCCACGGGAACCAGGAGTACGAGTTCCACCGGCCGCTCGAGGAGGGAGAGACCCTCGTGATCCGGAGCCGGATCGACTCGATCCGCGAGATGAAAGGCAACGGCCTCCTGGTGCTCGTGACCGACCTGGTCGATCCGGACGGGGAGGTCGTCTGCACCGCGCGGTCGACGCTGATCGAGCGGGCGGAAGGCTGATGCCGTCGATCCGCGATGTCACGGTCGGCTCCGAGGTCCCTGCGCTCTCGCGCGTCGTGACGGCCGAAGCGGTGAAGGCGTACGCCGACGCTGGGGGAGACCAGAACCCGTTGCACCAGGATGACGCCGTCGCGCGGGCAGCCGGGTTCCCCGGGATCATCGCGCACGGGATGTTCACGATGGGACACCTCGCCGCCTTCGTTTCGCGGTGGGCCGGCGGTCCGGAGCGCATCAGCCGCCTCACGGCGCAGTTCCGGGCGTCCGTTTACATGGGCGAGGAGATCGTGGCGGCTGGACGAGTGAAGGCCGTCGACGTCGAACGCGGCGTGGCGGTGCTCGAATGCTGGGTCACGGTCGAGCGGAACGGGGAGACGGAATGGCCGATCAAGCGCGGCGAAGCCGAGGTGCTGCTCGAGCCTTGATCCCGGGGGCTACGCTCGCTCCTTCGTCGCTCGCTTCTTGAGCCCCCGAACCCCTGATCCTCGGTCAGGCGCCGATCTGTCCTTGCGAGTCGCGGCGCTGCGCCCGCCCCGACATCGCCTGGATCGCCTCGCTCATCCGGTCCACCACGATCTGGACGTCGTTGCCGTAGCCCTCGTCCACGATCACGGACACACGGTCGATCTTGTCGCTCAACCGCTCGGCGACGTTCAGCATCGCCTCGGCCGTCGACTGCGACTCCTTGTGGAGCTGGTCGGACATCGACTGGAAGCGCCGGTCCACCGAGCTGAGGACGTCGTTGGCGAGGCCCGCGTGCAGCTCCTTCAGCGACCGCAGCGTCTGGCGCAAGAGCTCCGCGTCGTCGTTGGCGGACCCGCCCGAGGCGAACCGCGTGGCGAGCGCCTGGTTGTCCGAACGGACGAGCTTGGCGATCGCCGTCACGCGGTCGTCCACGTGGCTTCGCATCCGCTCCTCGAACGCCTGCTGCTGCTCGGCCAGCATCGTGTCGATCCCCTCGATGGAGCCGACCGAGGCGCTCATCCGCTCGACGGTCTCCCCGAGCGAGGAGGCGATCGCGGTCTGGGCGGCCTCCGCCGTCTTGTTGACCAGCGCCTCACCGACCAGGATCATCCGCTCTTCCACCGTCTCTCGGAGCACCTGCTCCTGCTCCGAGGTCTTGTCCTCGATCATCTGGCGGAGGGCCTGGGAGTCGCTGCGGATCAGCTCCGCCAGCCCGCGGACGCGCGCGTCGATGAACCGCTCCATCGCCGCTTTGATCGCGACCTCGTCCCTCGTGTGGATGCCCATGCCCTCGGACATCAGCTCGAGCTGCTGTCCGATCGCCTGGACCTCTTCGCGCACCGTCGCGCCGACGTTCGCGGTCAGATCCCCGTCCTGGGTCGCGAACGACTCGGCGTGCTCCTCGACCCGCTGGGCGAGGCGGCCGACGGCCTCGGCGCCACCCTGGACGTAGCCCTGCATGGCCTCGACGACGCGGGAGGTCTCGCGCGCCACCATCTCGCCGTGCTCCTGCACCTGCTTCAGGATCGCTTCGGTGAGGGTCCGGTCGCGTTCGTCGAGGGTCTGGAAGGTCTCGGCGATGTGGCGCTCGACCTGCTCGAGCTGATTCCGGACGCCCTCGACCCCATGGAGGGTGGGGGAGTCGGCGATCTCCCGGATGGACGCGACGGAGGACTCCATCGCCTCCCTGGTCGCGCGGCCCGTCTCGGCCAGATCGTTGAGGGAATCCTCCACGCGCCCCGCACGAGTGGACAGCGCCTGGAAGCGCTCGTCGCTCGATGCGATCAGGCTCCTGATGGCCTGGTCCCGTGAGAGGAGGCTGACGATGCGCTCCTGCTCGGGGCGCACGTCTTTCGCGGACGAACGCCAGAGCTCCGTGGCGACCTCGCGCATCAGGAGCGCCGCCTGCTCTTCGAGTGCCTGCAGCCCTTCCTCGATGCGCTCGTCGACCGCGTTCGTCAACGCGTTCGCGATCTCTTCTTCGACAGGGGAGAGCACCGTCGGCTTCGGCTCCGGCTGACGACCGAACACGGGGGAACGCCGACGAGCACCGGCTCCCGCCGGCCGTGCGGTGCGTGGTTCGTTCATCTGATGTGCCTCGCGATCCGGGGCCGCTGCGGCACGTCTTGTGACCGAAGGATAGGGCAGGCGTGCTCCCGCTCACGTATCTGCTGAGGAAATCCCCCATGAACCCGGCTGCCGGCTCGGTCGCACGGGGGACGCGAGAAGATGCCGTTCGGCGCCGGTCACTTCTTTGCCGGGCCCAGAAGGCGACCATATACTGAGGTCTCCGACGTCCCGCCTACGCCGGGAGCCCGGAGCCCAGGGGCGTAGCTCAATTGTTAGAGCACCGGTCTCCAAAACCGGCGGTTGGGGGTTCGAGTCCCTCCGCCCCTGCAAGGGAGCACCCATGAACCGGCAGATGAAACGGATGCAGGAACGCCAGGAGCGCGCCCAGAAGCGCGCGGGTACCGCGCGTCCCACCACGCCGTCCGCCGCGACCAGGAGGACCGCTGTGCAGGAGAAGCGTAAGCGGACCGGGACTCGCCAGTTCTTGAAGGAGGTCCGTCAGGAGCTCACCAAGGTCGACTGGCCGACCCGCCGGGAACTCGTCTCGTACTCGATCGTGGTGCTCGTGACCGTGACCGTTCTCACCGCCTACGTGTTCGGGATCGATTCCCTGTTCACAGAGTTCGTGTTCAACGTGCTCGGCAACTCATGAGGACAGGCGAGTTGAACGAGACCGAGTCCGCCTCCGGAACCGACGAGCGCGACCTCGAGCAGGTCGACGCGCCCGATTCGCCCGTCGTCGATGAAGCCGATGTCGGAGCTGAGGCGGAGACGCCAGAAGTGGAGTCACCTGAAGTGGAGTCACCTGAAGTGGAG
>JBKKAE010000160.1:0-2819 GCA_046714835.1 Actinomycetota bacterium
CGACGCGAACGGCGGACTGTTCGAGGTGCTCCTGGGCGAGCAAGACGCGGTGATCTCCGACGAGCTGAACCACGCGAGCATCATCGACGGGGTCCGCCTGTCGAAGGCCCAGCGGTTCCGCTACCGCAACAACGACATGGAGGACCTCGAGGCGCAGCTGAAGGAGGCCGCGGGTGCGCGGCGACGACTGATCGCGACCGACGGCGTGTTCTCGATGGACGGATTCCTGGCCGA
This sequence comes from Actinomycetota bacterium, assembly GCA_046714835.1. GTDB lineage: Bacteria > Actinomycetota > UBA4738 > UBA4738 > HRBIN12 > JAJNBA01. The sequence goes on from JBKKAE010000160.1 coordinate 235, forward strand.
CCTCCCAGCGATCTGCGACCTGGCGGAGCGCCACGACGCGATGGTGGTGGTCGACGACTCCCACGCGGTCGGATTCATGGGGCCGGGCGGGCGCGGCACGCACGAACACCACGACGTGATGAGGCGGGTCGACATCCTCACCGGAACGATGGGCAAGGCGCTGGGGGGTGCGAGCGGCGGCTACGTGGCCGGACCCAAAGAAGTCGTCGAGCTCCTCCGGCAGCGGTCACGCCCGCATCTCTTCTCCAACACGATCGCGCCCGCCGTGGTGGGCGGCTCCCTGAAGGCGATCGAGCTGCTGACCGCGTCGACGGAGCTCCGCGACACGCTCGAGGAAAACACCCGATTCTTCCGGTCGGAGATGGAATCCGGCGGGTTGGACGTGCTCCCCGGGGAGCACCCGATCGTGCCGGTGATGCTCGGTGACGCGGCGCTCGCCGGGCGGATGGCGGAGGCGATGCTCGAGAAGGGCGTCTACGTGATCGGGTTCTCCTACCCGGTGGTACCCAAGGGCAAGGCACGGATCCGGGCACAGGTGTCGGCGGCGCACACGCGCGAGGATCTCTCGTTCGCGGTCAAGGCGTTCGCGGAGTCGAAGTCCGAGCTGAGCGGCTAGCGCTCGTCCTCCGACGCGGCGCATATCGGAACTGAGATGGAGCGTGTCATGGGGCATCGGCATTTCTCCGATACCACCGGTGGCATGGACCCGCACTCACCAGAGCGCGGAGGCCCGCCGATCTCACATCCGGTATGGATGGCACATCAAACGAGGAAGGGCGGGGCCAAGGGGCCCCGCCCTTCTCGCTTCCTGCTGCTTGCGTCAGTTCTGGGTGATCGTGACCGGTGCATCCTCGGCGGTACAGATCGTCCGTGAACGACCACTCCGATCGACCGCAACCGCCTGGCCGAGAACCGCCAGTGCGAGCGGACCCACGTCGAGGTCACAGGCCTGGACGACTGCGTCCACGGCGGCTGCCACGTTCACGTCTTGAAGGACCGTGACGTCGCCGACGTTCACATTGACGAGCCCGTCCTGGTTCACAGGCCGCGCTGCTCCTGCCATCGGGGCGAGGCCAAGCACCAGCGTGCTGCTGACCAGCGTTGTCGCTACGAGCTTCCGTGCGTGAGTAAGCATCTTCCAACCTCCTGAGTGTGTTGTCTGTCCGAAATCGGGGGGATCCCTCGTCGCCGGCTATAGAAGGCGATACCCCGCTCGTCCTCGGGGAAACGACTCACGAGGGAGGAGGAGTTCGTGCGGAGACCAGAAGCGAAACCAATGACTGCATCACAGGCCGTACCGATCCCTCCGTCATTTCGCCCTACGCTCGATGCGGGATGTCGGTGAGGACTACGGAACGCCGGGTCGCTGCGGGGCGTCGGTGATCGGCTCCGGGCCATGGAAGACCGCCTCGACGTTGTTCAGGTGGAGGTCGTTCACGAACGCTGCGTAGTAGCGGTTCGAGTACTGCGTCCAGACGCCGGGCTGGCCGCGGGCGCTCGCGCCCGCGGCGAGCGCGGCCTCGAAGAACGCGTCGACCGACTCCCGGTCCGCCGCGTCGAACGCGACGTGCGCGGCGGTCGTGACCGGCGAGCCCTCGCAGATCGCGAAATCGTCTAGGTCCAGCCGGCCGTACCCGACGCAGTTGGGTTCCTCGTTCAGTTCCTCGATCCCGAGGGGCGCGAGCGCTCCCGTATAGAGGCGCCGGCTCGCGGGGAGGTCCTCGACCACGAAGAGGACGTGGTCGACGACGACGTGTCGATCGGTCATGGCTCCCCTTTCCGTTTCCCCGGCCGCGCCGCAGCTCGATTGATGGAACGGCCCTCGATGCGCCAGGATGCTACCGATGACGCACTCGGTCGGCGACCTGGCGGAGGTGCTCGACAACCTCGGGGTCTTCGCGATGCACCCCGAGGAGGTCCTCGCGCTGTGTCCCTCCGGGTTCCGCCGGGTCCCGATCACCCAGGGCGACGGATTCTACCTGTCGCTCCAGGGGTTCACCGCGAACCAACCCGCCTACGCGCACACGCATCCGGACTCCGAGGAGTGGGTCGTGGTGCTCGAAGGTTCCGGGAAGGCGCTGCTCGCGGACAACCCCGTGCCGCTCGACGGGAGCCTCGTGATCGGGCGGGCGACAGCGCATCCCCACGGCTTCGTGAGCGGCGACGGGCCGATGACGCTCCTTTCGATCCAGCTCCCGAGGCCGTCGGAGCCGGCGACGACCTGGGATCAGCCCGGCGAGACCACCGATCCGATCGACTGCGCCTCCGGCGGGACATGCCGGCGATGCCATCGCTGCGGCGGGCACAGCCTGAGCTTCCGGGCCCGGGGCTTCGTCTGCGAGAACTGCACCCTCGAGTTCTGAGCTACGAAGCGGACGCCGAGCGCTCCTCTGCGAGTCGAGCGAGGTTCTCGAGCTGCTTGCGGTCCGCCCGGTTCACGTACACCGTGAAGATCGAGCGGATCACCGGCTGCAGCCAGTACGGCACGTAGTTCACGCGCTCGACCAGCTCCGTGTACGTGATCCGTGAACCCTCGCCTTCCGGCGCGATGTCGTAGCGATGCACGAAGTGCGCGTCCCACGGCT
>JBKKAE010000161.1:0-4444 GCA_046714835.1 Actinomycetota bacterium
TTCCTCAGGTCTCCTGGCTGATCCCTCCCGATGGGCTGAACGACCACCCTCGTGGGGGCAGGGCGAGCATGTTCGAAGGGGAGAACTGGACCGTGGAGATCCTCAACGCGCTTCAACGCAGTCCATATTGGGAGGAGACGGCGATCGTTCTCACGTGGGACGACTTCGGCGGCTTCTACGATCACGTCGCCCCGCCCCACGTCGATCTCTACGGGCTCGGTCCCCGTGTGCCCGCGATCGTCATCTCGCCGTGGGCTCGACCGGGGTACATCGATAGCCGCACCTACGAGTTCTCCTCCGTCCTCAAGTTCATCGAGACGGTGTTCGATCTCCCCGCGTTGACCGAGCGGGATCGCCGCTCGAGCGACATGCTCGACGCCTTCGACTTCCTCCAGCCTCCGTTGGACCCGCTGATCCTCGAACCGCGCGAGTGCCCCGGATCGGCGTGACGAGCCGGCTCAGTCGCCCTCGATGACCGAGGCGACGGTTGCCGAGCCAGTAGGAGGGTGGGAGGAGTCTCGTGGCCACCCGGCTCGAGAGCGGGCGCTCGCGTGGCGAGCCCTCATGGGAGTGGGGGTGACCTACGTGGTCGCGCAGGCCGTGTTGATCTCGCTTTCGCGCCCACCCGGCTGGGATGAAACCGTCTACCTGTCCCAGGTGACACCCGGGGTCGAGGCCCTGGAGTTCCTGGCTTGGCGCGCCAGGGGGATGACCCTCCTGGTGGCTCCCGTGACGTGGCTGGGCGGGTCGGTACGAGATGTACGGGTCTTCCTGATGCTTGCCTCGGCGCTCACGATGGTGGCGACGTTCAGGTTGTGGATCCCGTTGATCGGCCTGGCGGCACCGGTTGCCGCCGTGCTGTTCTCCTTCTCGTGGCTGGGGCTCCTCAGCGGAACCGAGGTGATGCCGAACCTCTGGGCGGCGCTCCTCGGGCTCGCGACCGCCGGGCTGATCGCCCGGCGCATCGAAGGCGGAGAGCGATGGCACGCCGTGCTCGCCTCGGCGGTGCTGGCGGTGATGGCGCTTGTACGCCCGACAGAGGCCACGGTGGCTGCCGGCGCGATCGGTCTGTACATCGTGGCGTGCAGGCGCACGGAATGGCGCCTCCTCTTCGGTCTCGGCGGCGGCCTGGTCCTCGGATGGCTGCCCTGGTTCGTCGAGATGTCGATCCGGTTCGGTGGGCCGATGAACGCGCTGGACGAGGCTGCCGTCGAACACTTCGCGAGGGCTTCCGTAGCGCAGAATGTCGTCCTCCACCTGGCCTCCACGGACGGACGACCGCCGGGTTCTCCCGCTGCCCTGGGAGGAGTGCTCTGGTGGAGCCTCCTCGTGATCCTGACGATCGTCGCGATCGCGAGAGCGAGGTCCACGGGTCGGGCCGTCGCGATCCTCGCCTGCTTCGGTGCTCTCGCGCTCGCGACGGAGTACCTCGTCTTCGTGTCGGCGCTGGCCCCGCGATTCCTGCTTCCCGCCTATGCGTTCGCCTCGCTCCCGGCGGCGATCGGCCTGGTCGCACTGATCCGGGGTGGGGTGGTCTCACGGGTCGCCGGCGTCGTCGTGCTCGTGCTCGTGATCCCGTGGGCGATCTGGCAAGGCGACGTCGCGGGTCGGTTCCAGGACAAGAGGATGATCTCGACCCTCGCGTTCCGTGACGTCGGGCTGAAGCTGCGGGAGTTGGCCGATGGCCGCCCTTGCTCGTTCCTGAGTCCGCACGGGTATCCGCAGATCTCCTTCACGTCCGGGTGCGACGGGTCGGACCTCCTCCGACCTACCGGCCCGAAGGCGGCCGAGCTGGAGGAGCTGCGGAGGGACGGGGAGGAGCTCTTCGTGATCCTCAAGCGTGCCGCGTCCGCCACCTCGCCGCTCAGCTCACTGGACCCCGTCCGGGTCGCCGGACCGGGCAGGACATGGTTCATCTATCACGTCACCGAGACCACATGACCGGAGATCGCCCGAAGGCGGCCGAGGGAGATCAGGGCGGGGACGGTCCTTCGAGGACGATGACCTTCGGCAGGCGAGCGAGGCGCGTCAGCCGCAGCGTCTCCTTCAGCCCGTCGACGGAGAATGGCTCGCACTCCTTGCCGTTCTTGAAGACCAGCACCTGCCGGGGGTCGTCGCCGAGACGTTGCGCGAGCAGCCGGAGCTCCCGGGGGTAGGTCGGATCCGGAAACACCCGCCCGCCTCGGCACGACCGCGGAAGGCCGGAGACCGGTTCCCCGGCGATGAACCACCCGACGTTGGGTCGGTTCGACAAGAGCAGAGGACCTCGCCCGATCACCCCCTCCAGGGCATCCGAGAGATCGTGGTACTCGGCCTCCGACCCGACACGGGTGCCGTAGTTCCTCCGCATGATGTGTGCGGCCGCGAACACGGAGGAAGCGATCAGAGACAGGGCGGCCGCCGCCAGCGCGATCCGGAGCACCCGGTGCGGCGACGCGACCCACACGGCGTGACCGATGACGACGACCGCGATCATGAGCGGGGCGAACGCGGGCCCGAGGATCCGATCGTTGAACGGGGGAGCGCGCGTCGAGAAGGCATCCGCGATCGCGATGAACGACACGTGCACGACCACGTATGCGAGGCAGACGGCGACGATCGACGGAAGACCGATCGTCGCCGGCTCTTTCCGCCGAGCCACGATCGCCGTCAACACGGCGACCATCACGATGGCCGCCGCGGTGACGATGACGAAGGGCCATCGACTCGGGTGCTCGATCGGATCGTGGAAGAACCACGATCCGATCGTTCGGAAGCCTTCGACCACGTCCTCGAACGTCAGGTCGTGGATGAGCTGGTTGTTGCCCGTCAGCGTTCCCGAGCGAGCGTGGTTCCTGATCAACCACGCAGCGCTCGCGGGCAGGGCGATCCCGGCATAGAGCGCCACATGGCGCGCTCGTTCGGCGATGTGACGTCGAGGCCACACGACGAGGAGCAGACATGACGCCGCGAGGACCGCGAGTCCTGCATACCGCGTCAGCAGGGCCACGCTCGTGAGGACGGACGAACCCACCAGCCAGGCGGTTCGCCTGGTCACGAGGAAGCGGTCGAGGCAGGCCAGGATCGCGACGACGAGCGGAAGGAAGATGGACTCGCTCCAGATGCGCGCGTAGGTGATGACGGTGGGTGTCCCGAGATAGGTGAGCGTGACCGCTACGGCTGCTGCCACCGCGCTGCCCCGCGTCGCGGTCGCCACCGTGAGACCCACGACGGCGGAGAACGCCGCGAGCAGGACGGCGTTCTGCCACGTGACCCACGCGAACGTCCCGACGTCGAGCAGCTCGGGCATCGCGAGCAGAGTCGGGTACAGAGGCGGGAACAACGTCACCGGAGATCCCACCTCGCCGAACGGGTAGGTCCATCCATCCCCGTGCGCGAGGCTGTCGGCCGCACCGAGGTAGGTGAACGAATCGTTGGTGGCGTGCACGCCGTGAGGTGACAGGGCGATCATCAGTACCGCGCCGACGATCGAGAGCAAGGCCACCGTCACGACGGCCACGAACATCCGGTTGTGATCTCGACGATCGTCCGTGACGTGTTCCCGTACAGGTGCTCGCGGGGCTGGTTCGTCCGAAGCCATCGGAGGGCAGGCTACCGTGAGGGACCCGCGCGCTCTCGAGCGGCCCGCCTATCATCAGCCGATGTCATGTGGGGCGTCCTCGTCTCGCTTCTCACCCTCCGTGATCGTGGTCACCGTCGCCGTGCTCGTGATCGCCTCGGGCGCCGTCTTGCTGCGCGGGCCGCTCCTCGGGGATGAAGAAGAAGGTCGACCGAACTTCGTGGTGATCGTCACGGACGATCAACGGTGGGACACGCTGGACGCGATGCCCGCGGTCAGGCGTCGACTGATGACCGGCGGAGTGACCTTCCGCAACGCGTTCACGACGACACCGTCTTGTTGTCCGTCACGCGTGAGCCTTCTCACGGGCCAGTACTCACATCACACGGGGGTCCTGGACGGATCGGTGGACGAGCCCGCCGGTGGCGCTCCGGCCTTCGATGACGATTCGTCGCTCGCCACATGGCTGGACGACGCCGGGTACCGGACCGGTCTCGTCGGCAAGTACCTCAACGACTACGCGGAGCTCCCGCTCGGTTATGTCCCCCCGGGCTGGGACGAGTGGTTCGCGCTCGCCCGATCGCGTCCGCAGGTCCGCTACTACGACTACGACCTGAACGAGAACGGTGAGATCGTCCGGTACGGCGAGGAGCCGTCCGACTACTCGACGTCGGTGTTCGAGGAGAGGGCGGTGCGGTTCGTCGAGGGAGGCGGGCCGTTCTTGCTGTACTTCGCGCCGGTCGCGCCGCACCTGCCCTCGACGCCGGCACCCGAGGACGTCGACAGGCCCATCGATCCGACGTGGGAGGTACCGCCCTCGTTCGACGAGGACGACGTCTCCGACAAGCCGGGTGGCGGCCAGGCGAAGCGAGATCCCGCCGCGGC
>JBKKAE010000162.1:0-8039 GCA_046714835.1 Actinomycetota bacterium
CCGCCGGCCGGACCACGGCGCGGCCGCTCGCGCGGCCGACGCCGCTCGAGATCCTCGCCGCCCCCGTCCACGAGGTCATCGACAAGCGGACCTCGCTGCACGACCTGCACGTGGCGGCGGGAGCGCGGATGGGGTGGTCGGGTTCGTGGCTCCGTCCGTTCGCATACGGCGACCCGGAGGAGGAGTATCGAGCCGTCCGGGAACGCGTCTCCGTGATGGACGTGGGCACGCTCGGCACGTTCCTCGTCGCCGGACCGGACGCGACGGATCTCGTCGACGAGGCGTTCCCGACGCGGGTCGATGATCTCGCGCCCGGACGCGCTCGTTACCTACTCGCGCTCGACGAGGCTGGGTATGTCTTCGACGACGGATTGCTGTGCTCGCTCGGCGCCGAGGGTTGGTACATCACCTCGACGTCGGGCGGCGCCGATCGGATGGAGGCGTGGCTCCGCGACCGGGCCGACCGGCGGAGGTTCCGTGCCCACGTCGTCGACCTCACGGCCGAACGGGGGGCCATCCTGGTCGCCGGTCCGCTCGCTCGCGAGGTTCTCGCCGGGCTCACGGACGATCCGATCGATGGTGAGGCGTTCCCGCACATGGGTGTGCGAGAGGTGACGGTGGCCGGCGTGCCGTGCGCCGCGATCCGCGCCGGGTTCGTCGGAGAGGTCGCGTTCGAGCTCCATCACCCGCGCTCGCGTGGTCCGGAGCTCTGGCGCGCGATCACGGAGGCCGGCGCTCCTCTCGGCCTCTCGCCGCACGGTCTCGACGCGCTCGAGGTGCTTCGTCTCGAGAAAGGTCACCCGTACGTGGGCCAGGACACGCTGCCGGACGACACCCCTGCCAAGCTCGGGCTCGAGTGGGCCGTTGACCCGGGGAAGCGCTTCGCGGCCTCGGGCGCGCTCGAGCGCCTGGCCGAACGCATGCCGGAACGGAAGTTGGTCGGGCTCGAGTTCGATCGTGGGGGCGCGGAGCTCCGCGGTGTCCCTCTCCGCGTGGGCGCACGGATCGTCGGCCGCGTGACCTCGGCCGCTCGGAGCCCGATCCTCGACCGCTCGGTCGGTCTCGGCTGGATCCGGCGCGAACCGGAAGGCTCGTTCCCCGAGGAGCTCCGTGCGGATCGCGTCGGCGCCCGTGTGGTTCCGACTCCCTTCTACGATCCCGCGGGGGACAGGCTCCGTGCCTGAGCTCTGGAGCGTCCACGCGAGCGAGGAGGCCTGCGACCTCGCGATGCGCGCGCCCGAGGCCGGGCGGGTCGCGCCGGACGAGGTGATGGTCCGCGGACCCATCGCCGAGGATCTCCGCAAAGCGGTGCGCACGGTCGATCCCGAGTCGCTGATCCGCGACGCGGGGGAGGGTTGGGCGGAGGTCACGCTGGACGGGAGCGACGCGCGCGACATCTTCGCGCGTGTCTCGGCGCTCCGGCTCCCGGACGGGCCGGGCTACGTGCAGGGGGATGTCGCGCACGTCGCCGCCCGGGTGTTCGTGGGCGAGGGAACGATCCGCGTGCTCGTCCCGGCGTACTGGGACTCCCATCTGCGACGCCGACTCCACGCGGAGCCGGTCGCATGACCGGTCTCTTCCGCCGACGGACGTACCTCCCCGACCGCGAGCTGAAGCGCTCGTACGACGTCGTCATCGTCGGCGGGGGGGTGAGCGGTCTGTCGCTCGCTTACCACCTGGCGGCGAAGCACCGGATCCGCGACGTCGCGGTGATCGAGCGCTCGTATATCGGGAGCGGAGGCAGCGGCCGGAACACCCAGGTGCTCCGCGCCAACTACAACACGCCCGAGACAGTTCCTCTGTACGCGGCGAGCCTCGCGATGTACCGGAAGCTGTCGCAGGAGCTCGATTTCAACGTGATGTTCACGAACCAAGGTGAGCTCGACCTGTGCCACACGGAGGACTCGTTGCAGGTCGAGCGCGAGAAGTCGGCGCTGAACCGAGCGCTGGGCGTGCGGACGGACATCCTCGGGCCCAACGCGATCCTCGAGGTGTGTCCGCAGGTGGATCTCAGCAGCGGCGGCGAGCTGCCGGTGCTGGGCGCGTCCTATCACCCGCCGGGCTCGTTCGCTCGACACGATGCCGTCGTCTGGGGGTACGCGCAGGCCGCCGCTCGGCGCGGCGTCGAGGTGCACCAGGGGATCGAGGTGACCGGCATGCGGATCGACGGCGACCGCTGCGTCGGGGTCGAGACATCTCGCGGTCCGGTCGGGGCGGGACACGTCGTGAGCGCCGTCGCGGGGTCGTCCTCCCTGGTCGCCGCGATGGCGGGCGTTCGGCTGCCGATCGTGACGCACATGCTCCAGGCGTTCGTCACCGAGCCGTATCGGCCGGTTCTGCGTGGCCTGGTGTCCTCGATGGACCTCACGATCTACGTGTCGCAGACGGCGCGCGGTGAGCTGCTGGCGGGCGCCGAGATCGTCCCGTACAGCACGTACTCGACGCGGTCGACCTTCGAGTTCCTCTCGGAGGCCGCGAAGCGATCGGTCATGATCCTGCCGTTCATGGCCAAAGCTCGGGCGATGCGCCAGTGGGGAGGGCTCTGCGACATGACGCCGGATTCCTCTCCGATCCTCGGTCCCACGGGCGTGGACGGGTTCGCCGTGATCGCGGGCATGGGGACCTGGGGGTTCAAGGGCGCGCCGATCTTCGGCGCGACGATGGCCGAGTACGTGGCGACCGGAAAGATCCCCTCGCTGATAGCACCGTTCGGCCTCAGCAGGTTCCGCGAGGATCGCATGGTGCCGGACGCAGCCTCGGCGGGTACGCATTAGCCGGGTGCCAAGGAGCAACACGAAGGGGATGGACCGGTGCGACAGATCGAGCTCAGGCGCCACGCGAAGCGAGATCCGAACCGCGACGCCCTCTCACCTGCGGGGCGGGCGCAGGCGGAGGACGTGGGACGGGAGTCCGCGCGTGGGTACGACGCCGTATTCGTCTCGCCCGCGGAACGCGCCGCGGAGACGGCGGCGTGGATCGTCAGGGGATCCGGGCGGCAGCTGCCCGAGCACGGCGTCATCCCCGGACTGGCCGGCAAGGACGAGACGGGCGGCAGCGCGGAAGGGATGGCCGCGGGAGTCCGGGCGCTTCTCGCGTCGGTGCCCGAAGGCGCGGTCGGGCTGGCGGTCAGCCACACGCCGTTCGTCGAGCGGGCGATGACAGGCTTGACCGGCCGCGATCCGAAGCCGTTCGCCGAGTGCGAGGGGATCCGCGTGACCTTGCAGGACGACGGGAGCCTCGACGTGGAGGAGATCAGGCTCTAATCAGCAGCACGGGTGACGTCCGCCACGTCGGCATCGAGGAGCCGGACCAGGTCCGCCGGATCGAGATGGAGGTTGACCCCGTGGGCGCCGGCGCCGATCGCGACCGGTTCCGGTCCCGTGAGGGTCGCGTCTGCGACGACCGGCCAGGTCGTGGTCGAGGCGAACGGCGTGATCGCGCCTCGCTCGTAGCCGGTGGCCTCCCGGGCCTCTTCCTGGTCGGGCAACGACAGCCTGCTGACGCCGAGGTGGGCCCGGAGCAGCGGCCAGTCGATCTGCCGGCCGCCGGGTACGAGGACGAAGACGTAGTCGCCGGCACCGCGCCTCACCACGATCGTGCGGATCAGCCGCCCGATCTGGATGCCCTGCAGAGCGGCGCTCTCCTCGGCGCTGCCGGCCCGCTCGGTGCGCACGACCCGGAACGACACGCCCGAGGAGGCGACTCCCTTGATCGCGGGAGTGTCCTCGCTCATCCCCCACGCAGCTCCGCGTAGGCGGGCCAGATGACACGTTCCAGCAGCTCCAGCCGCTCGTCGAAGGGGATGAACGCGGACTTCATCGCGTTCGTCGCGAGCCGCCCGATCTGACCCCAGCCGATCCCGAAGGCATCCACCAACTGCACGAACTCCTTCGAGAGCGACGTCGCCGACATCAGCCGATTGTCTGTGTTGACGGTCACTCGGAACCGCAGATCCATCAGCAGCCCGATCGGGTGCTCCTCGATCGACGTCGCGGCGCCGGAGTGCACGTTGGACGTCGGACAGAGCTCTAGCGGGACACGGCGATCGCGAACGAGATGGGCGACCCGGCCGAGCCGGGCTTCGCCGTCGGGCCCGACCTCGATGTCGTCCACGATCCGCACGCCGTGTCCGAGCCGTTCGGCGCCACAGAGCTGGAGCGCTTCCCAGATCGAGGGCACCCCGAACGCCTCGCCCGCGTGGATCGTGAGATGGAAGTTCTCCCGGCGGACGTGCTCGAAGGCGTCGAGGTGACGCGTGGGCGGGAAGCCGGCCTCCGCGCCGGCGATGTCGAACCCCACGACGCCTCGGTCTCGCCACCTGACGGCGAGATCCGCGATCTCGAGGGAGCGAGCCGCGGTTCGCATCGCCGTCAACAGGGTGCCGATGCGGATCCCGGTGGGCTCGGAGCCCTCACGGAAGCCCTCCAGCACGGCCTCGACGACCTCGTCGAGGCCGAGCCCGCCCTCCAGGTGCTGCTCGGGCGCGAAGCGGACCTCCGCGTAGACGACGCCGTCGGCCGCGAGGTCCTCAGCGCACTCGCGCGCGACGCGCGCGAGTGCGCCTCGCGTCTGCATCACACCGACGGTGTGCGCGAACGTCTCCAGGTACAGCAGGAGGTCTTTCCGGTCCGCGCCCCGCGTCATCCACGCGCCGAGCTCGTCGGGATCGTGCGTCGGGAGATCCGCGTAGCCCGTCTCATCGGCGAGCTCCATGATCGTCTGGGTGCGGAGCCCGCCGTCCAGGTGGTCGTGGAGCAGGACTTTGGGGGCTCGGCGGATCTCCTCAAGCGTCGGTGTCACGGCCGGCCATCTTAGGGCGACCGGTGTCGGACAGGGACCGGGACGGCTAGGACTGAACCGGTCGGCTGTACGTGATCTTCGCCTTGTCCACCCGGCAGCGGAACTGGCCGACTCCACCGACCTTGAGGTACGAGTCGGTCGTCGTATGGCCCTTCTTGCCGTTGCAGATCTCGCTGGAGACGTGCACGTACACGAACGAAGCGCTCTCGATGCGGCCGTTCGGCGGCAGGTTCCAACGCCAGTAGACGGTGAAGCTCGCGCTCAAGCAGGTGATCCACAGGTCCCTGTCCGTCTCGTCCTTGGTGACGAAGCAGTTTCCGCCCCGCCGGTAGGACGTGACCGGACCCGTGTGGTGCATCAGAATGCCGTCCTTCTGCACCTGAGTGTTCGCCCGATAGGTGCGTGCGATCGAGACCTTGAACGGCCTCGAGGTCTTGACGACGTTCGAGGCGTCTTCGGCGGTCACCTTCACGAAGTAAGGGCCCTTCGGGAGGAGCGTGCCGCCCACCTCGGCCGTCCTTCCGTTCCACATGTACTGGTTCGTCCCCGCGGGCTGCGATCCCTCATCCTGGAAGAAGACCCTGGGCCCGCAGCATTTCCCGTCGGCATTAGCCTTGTAGATTCGGATCAGCGTCGGGTTCGACGCCGCGGCGAGTCTGTACGAGATCGTCGTCGTGTCCTTGTAGCCGTCGGTGATCCAAGGAAGGAACGGGTTGGGCGATGCTCCCGTGATCGCCACCAGGCGAGGCAGGAGCTGGAAGCTCTCGACGCCGACGAGGGCTCCGCTTCGATACACGGCGACCTCGTAGGTTCTCGGGCTATTGACCGTCAGCGCGGGCCAGTTGAACGCCTTCGTCTGGAAGCCGTCGGGATCGTCGGCGTCGACCAGCACGTCCTGGGTGTGAACGGCGGTGTTTCCCGCCGGTCGGATGCGGAGGCTGTACGTCGCGTCGGCTTCGGTGCCGTCGAACGTGAACGTGATGGTGGCCGGACCGGAGAACGGCGAATAGAACTCGCTGAGGCCGCCCGGGAACGTGATGCTTTGCACGGCGATGGTCGCGGCAGCGGGCGCCGCTGTCAGGAGGCCGATGGCGAGCGACATCACCGCGACCAGGGAAAGGAGCCGTAGCTTCATACGTGCATCATCGGCACCTGCGGCCCTGAAATCCAGCGACGGATGACGTAGGCCGCGCCGAGCGCCCCTAGGACTCCTGGGTGTACGTGTACGTGATCCGGGCCTTGTCCACGCGACACCTGCGCTGACCGATGGCACCGACCTGGAGGAAAGAGTCGGTGCCGACCAGGCCCTTCGTCGCGCCGCAGGTGTAGCCGGGCACTCGGATGAGGTCGAAGTTGACCTGGGTGATCTCGGCCTCCGTGATGTCCGGGCCGGCAGGAAGGGTCCAGCGCCAGAAGACCCGGACCCTGGCGTGGCGGCACCGGATCCGGACGTCCGAGCTGGCCGTGAGCCTCTCCAGGGCGCAGCTCCCGCCGCTCCGGAGGACCGTGGTCGGACCCCTGTGGTGATAGGCGATGCCGTTCTTGGACGCCGTGTTCGTCACGCGGTAAAAGCGATCGAGCGCCACGTGGACAGGGACGGATGTCCCCGGAATCCCGTTGTACGCGATCGCCGTGATGCGAACCCAGTAATCCCCTTCAGGAAGGACCATTCCGACGTCATCACTGCCGTTCCACGTGTACCCGTATGTGCCGGCGACCCGGTTCTCGAACTGCAGGAAGTCCCGGACAAGGTCGCCACAGCATCCCCCGCCTCCGGCCGCCTCGAGGACCTGGACTCTGATCGAGGTGGAGTTCCCCAAGAGCTCATACGTGATTCGCGTTGTGTCCCTATAGCCGTCGGTAATCGTCGGGAAGAAGGGATCGGGGGTGATCGATGTGACCTTCAACAGCCGCGGCCTGAGCGTGAAGAGCCGCTCCCTGAGCTGGGTGCCGTTGGTTCTGTGCACGGCAACCTCGTATCTCGTGTTCGACGTCACGTTGAGTGCCGGCCAGCTGAAGGAAACCGTGTGGGGTGAACTGGTGCCCTGCGTGATCGTGACGTTCTGCGAATAGATCGTCGCGCCGTTCTCGTACCGGAGGCGAAGGTTGAACGTCGTGGTTGGGTCCAGGCCGCCGGTTGGGTTGTCGTCGAAGTTGAATGTGATCTCGGCGGGACCGGAGAAGGGCGAGAAGAACGTCGTCGCGTTTTGCGGGGGGTGGAACAAGATGGAAGCGCTGTATGTGGCGAGCGCCGGCGTTGCCGTCAGCAGACCGATCAGGACGGTGAAGACGGCGACGGCGGAGACAGAGCGTTTTCCCATTGCGTTGAGGCGCATCTTGCACGGCTTGACCACCCAGTGTCGACTCCCAAACGTTCATTCTTGTTGCTCGAACTCCGTTCGGACGCCCAGAAGGCGTACGGGACGGGCGATGTCGGGGAATCGGGAAAGTGCCGCTCGTGCCCCGGCCGCGATGCCGCTGGGGTCCATCGTCGGTTCCGGTAGCAGGACGCCCCTCGTCTTCGTGATGAACGGGACCAGCCGGAGCTTCACGACGATCCGGACGGCTCGCCGCCCGTCTTTCCGAACGTCTTCTGCGGTCTCGAACGCCAGCCGGTCCAGCTCTCGCTCGATCTCGTCGGCGCTCGCGAGATCCTGCTGGAACGTGCGTTCGCGGCTGACCCCCTTGGGGATCCACGGGGCGTCGCTCACCGGGCTCGTGTCCTCGCCCCGCGCGAGCCGTGCGAGCCAGGGTCCCGTGCTCGGGCCGAACGTGGCCGCCATGCGATCGAGGTCGGCGGTGGCGAGCTCCTCGACCGTGCCGATGCCGATCGCTGCCAGCTTCGCAGCGGTCTTCGTGCCGATCCCCCAGAGTGCATCCGTGCCGCGCGGTCCCATCAGTGCCGACCATCGGTCGGAGGTCAGCCGGAAGACACCTGCGGGCTTCCCTTCCTCGGTGGCGATCTTCGCCTGCAGCTTGTTGTCACCGATGCCGATCGAGCACCAGAGCTCGGTGCGCTCGAGGACGCGCCGTTGGATCTCGCGCGCGAGATCCTCAGGTCGGTCGGTCTCGATCGCGATGAACGCCTCGTCCCATCCCATCTCCTGGACGACGAACCCGAACGACCGAAGGGCATCCATCACCCGGCGGGAGGCCTCCAGGTACGTGGGCGCATCCACGGGGAGGAACACGGCGTTGGGGCAGCGCTTGAGGGCGGTGCGGAGCGGTATCCCCGATCG
>JBKKAE010000163.1:0-10631 GCA_046714835.1 Actinomycetota bacterium
TCCGTGAGCTCGATCACCACCTCGCGGCGCTCATCCGACATCACGCGATCGAGGGCGTTCCCAAGGAGCTGGTCGGGGGGGACACCGAGGAGCCGCGAGAGATCGCAGAAGCGGACCACGGAGATCGCCCGCTCACCGCGCTCGTAGCCACCGAGTGAAGATGGGCTGTACCGGCCTTCGGAGCGGAGCGAGAGTTCGTGAAGGGAGAGCCCGGCGCGGAGACGGGCATCTCTCAGGGACGCGCCCGTCGCGCGCGTCAGTGCCTTCATCTCCGACGTCATTGTCGTGTCGTTCGCTCGTTCCGTCGGTGGGGGGCGACTGATAATGGGCGAAGATTGATGGTATTCGCGTTGGGCAGATGTTCACTGAGCGTTTCAACGTAGGTTCCGTACGCGAGGCTCGTTCCCCTGCAAGCGACCACGCTCCGCGGTCGAACCTCATCGTGGATAACGATCACAGGAGGTGATCTCCGCAGTAGGGGGCTCGTACGCTGGGGATTCTCCCTCTTGTCCACAGCTTATCCACGACTGGACACCGACGCGG
This sequence comes from Actinomycetota bacterium, assembly GCA_046714835.1. Taxonomy (GTDB): domain Bacteria; phylum Actinomycetota; class UBA4738; order UBA4738; family HRBIN12; genus JAJNBA01. The sequence continues at coordinate 544 of JBKKAE010000163.1, forward strand.
AACGCGGCGTACTATGCGTCCTCTGCAGTAGTACGGCTGATGGGTGACTCGGGATTCGCGGAGGGTGGAAGTTGGGTTCGGAAAGCCTCATGTCAAACGCCGCCCCAGGTATCGCACCCGTCCACGGTATGGACCGCTACGTAGCGCGCCTGCGCTCGTTGCTCGACGGGTCCCGCTTCGGTCTCCGCCTTCTCCTCGCCGACCAACGCGGCCACCTGCGCGTCTTCCGGGTCGAAGGCCATCCGATCGACGGCGGTCGCCGGCAGGCGGACGCTCGCCGCCTGACGCTGACCGATGGGATCCCCCGGACCCTGGAGCAGACCGACGGCACCGCGGTGGCCATTTACCCGCTCGACCGTCGCGGCGAAGCCCTGGGCGTGGCGGAGGTATCGGGATCGATCACCGCGATCGACAGGAGTCGTCCGGAGCTCGAGGCAACGATCGGGAGGGCCTCCGCGATCCTGCGCGGTGAGGCGGACGGCGATCTCCGGCGACGCGAGCTCCACCTCGGCCTTGCGTGGACGGCGCACGAGCTTCGCGGGCCTCTCCACGCGGTGAGGCTCCTGCTCGAGAACGCCGCTGACTCCGAAAGAGAAAGAACGGACACGACCTTGCTGAGGGCGGCCGACGAATTGTCGCGCCTCGCAGACGGTCTCGAGAGTGTTCTTCACTGGGCGGTGGGCGAGGGCCGAGTCCACTCTCGGAAGACGGATCTCGTCTCGCTCACACATGACGCCATCGACTGGTGTGTGGCTGAAACAGGTGAGGATCGGGTGGTCGTCGAGGGGAGCAACCGGCTGATCGCGCGGGTGGATGCTCTGCACATGCGCTCGGCCATCGAGAACCTCATCCGCAACGCGCTGCGGTACTCCGCGCCCGGAACGAAGGTGCGCGTCACCGTCGAGCCCCGAGACGGCGAACCGACGATCGAGGTGGACAACGAAGGGCGCGGGATCTCCGCGAGGGATCGCGAAAGGATCTTCGACCCGATGGCCGTCGGGGAGAACGGCATCGGTACCGGTCTGGGACTCTTCGTGGTCAGCCGGGTGGTCGAACGTCACGGTGGCACGATCCGGTGCAACGAGCGAGAAGAGGGCCACGTGACGTTCGAACTCAGGCTCCCGCCGGTGGCCACGCCGCTCAGGGCCATCTCGTGAAGCCCGTTCCGCCGGCCCAACGAGAGGCCTCGGCAGCCATCCCCGCATCCGGGGATCCGGCGATGCGCGTCCTCGTCGTCGACGACCACAAGCTGTTCGCCGAAGCCGTGCAGCTCGCACTGGCGAGGCACGGGATGGACGCGATGATCGCGACCACCGCGGATGAGGCTCTCGACGCCGCTGCTCGGCACGACCCCGACGTGATCCTCCTCGACATCGGCCTCCCGGATCGGAGCGGACTCGTCCTCGGACGGGAGATCCTGCAGAAGCACCCCACCACGAAGATCGTGATCGTGACGTCGCTCGAGGATCAGCGCGCCCTCCAGGAAGCGGTGAAGTGCGGATTCCACGGATTCCTCACCAAGGACACGAAGCTCCCCCAGCTCGTGCGTGCCATCCGCGACGTGGCGGAAGGACAACTGGTCGTCCCCCATCGCCTCGCGATCCGCCGGAAGAACGGAGAGTCGGAGGAAGTCGACCTCCTCGCATCGCAGCTCACGCGCCGGGAACGAGAGGTCCTCGGCCTTCTCGTAGCCGGGGCGAACAGCACCGAGATCGCACGGGCGTTGACGGTGTCGCCCAACACCGTCCGGACGCACGTCCAGAGCATCCTCGCCAAGCTTCAGGTGCACTCGAGGCTGGAGGCGGTCGCCTTCGCGACACGCCACCACGTCCTCTCGAATCCCTCCGGGGCACCCGCACGGTTCGGGACCTGACTCGCCGCGAGGCACCGCCGAGACTCGTTCGTTCGTCGTAGGCGGGATACGTCGCGAACGGGGTGTGAAGCGCGCCGACGTCCCCTACCGTTGCTTACTTCGGGGGGTGAACGAGGGTGGATCAACCGCACGAACCGGTCAAGGTGCTCCTCGCCGACGCCCAGGCGTTGGTTCGCGAGGCCATCCGGTCGGTCTTGGAGAGCACCGACGACATCGTGGTGGTGGCCGAAGCCGGTGACGGCATGCAAGCGGTCGCCGAGGCGGCGCGCACTCGACCCGACGTGGCCCTCGTCGACGTGGACCTCCCGAATCGTGACAGCACGCATACGACGCTGCTCATCCGTGAGCAGACGCCTGGGTGCAGAGTCCTCGTGCTGAGCGACCGAACAGACGAAACAACCCTCGCGAGGGCGATGGAGTTCGGGGCCAGCGGATTCATCACGAAAGGCTCCCCGATCACGGAACTACTCGAGGCCGTACGCGCGATCCATCGAGGTGACACGCTCGTGCCACCAAGGATGCTCGGGTCGCTCCTGCATCGCTTGATCCATCGCCGGCGCGAGCAAGACGATGCCGTGCGCCAGCTGTCGAGACTCACTCGTCGCGAGCGTCAGGTCTTGGGCCTGCTCGCGGGCGGAGCAGACAATGACCGGATCGCGCAAGCGTTGGTGATCAGCCCCGAGACCGCTCGCACACACGTGCAACACGTGCTCGGCAAGCTCGGGATGCATTCCCGGCTCGCGGTGGCGGCATTCGTCGTGACCAACGGGCTCGCGGAAGAATTGACCGCGGTGGATGTGTGAACGTCCAGACCACCGGCGTCGCAACGACACGCGCGCCGAGAGCAACGAGAGCGAGGGGCACCGCTCCCCATCTCGCCGGCTTCGCCACAGCTGAGCAGGAAGAGGTCTACGAGGCAACCCTGAAGTTCGCACGCTCGCTCGCCGGCGATGCCATCCAACGCGACCGGGATCGACGCTTCTCGCGGGAGGACTGGGACAGCTGCGGAGCGTTCGGTCTCCAGGGGCTTCCGGCCCCACAGGAGCACGGCGGCGGCGGGGCGGACGTCACGACCACGATGCTGGCGCTCGAAGCGTTCGGCTACGGGTGCCAGGATGCCGGACTCGTCTTCTCCGTGAACGCGCATCTGTGGACGAGCGTCATCCCGCTCTGGCAACACGGGTCACCTGAGCAGCAGGAACGCTGGCTCCCGGACCTCTGCTCGGGTCGAGCGATCGGATGCCATGCCATCACCGAGCCGGGCGCCGGATCGGATCCATTCGGGATGCGAGCGCGAGCGACGCGGGTGGACGGCGGATACGTCTTGGAGGGAACGAAGACGTTCATCACGAACGCCCCCGTGGCGGATCTCATCATCGTCTTCGCTCGGCTCAACGACGGGGTCGGTCCGTTCGGCATCTGTGCGTTCCTTATCGAGGCCGGGACACCCGGGTGCTCGACGGGGCCCGAGGCGGACAAGATGGGCCTCCGCACGTCTCCGATGTCCGATGTCGTGCTCGAGGGGTGCTTCGTTCCGGACTCGTCCCTGTTGGGTCGCCGCGGTCGCGGTGGAGACGTCTTCCAGATGTCGATGAGGTGGGAACGCGCCTGCATCATGGCGAGCCAGGTGGGCGTGATGCAGCGGACGTTGGAGGAGTGCGTCCGGTATGCCAAGACACGGCACCAGTTCGGACGGCCGATCGGCTCCTTCGGCGAGATCGCCGCCAAGCTCGCCAACATGAAGACCAACGTCGACGCCGCGCGTGGGCTCGTTCTCCGGGTTGGCCGGATGATGGACCAGGGTCTCGACGTCTCGGTCGAAGCGGCGGAGGCCAAGGTCTTCGTCAGCGAGGCCAACGTGCGGTGCCAGCTCGATGCCGTCCAGATCCACGGTGGCTATGGCTACATGACGGAACAGGGGCTCGAGCGGAACATCCGCGACGCCGTCGGCGGCACCATCTACTCGGGAACCTCGGAGATCCAGCGCACGATCATCGCTCGGGGGATGGGGCTGTGACCGGTTCCTGGTCTCGACCGCACCCGGTCGAGGGATGAGCTGAGAAGCCATGCCTCGCAGCTTCCCCAAGGCACGCGACGAGCTCACGATCGTCCACCTCGATGGTGAGAGCGTCGTGTACGACGGATCCAGCGGCGACCTCCACCATCTCAACACGAGCGCAACGGCCGTCCTGGATCTCTGTGACGGAACGTCCACGATCGCCGAGCTCGCCGCGGACCTCGCCAACGTGTTCGGCGTCCCCTCGGAACGTGTCGAGCCGGACGTCCGCTCGCTCCTCCGACAGCTCCGGAGGGCCGATCTCCTCGAGCCTCCCCGAGCACGCCGTGTCCCGGAGGCCGCGTCGTGACCGAAGAGCCGATGACGACCGACCAGAGGGACGAGCGGCGGGCGGCGCGCTCGAAGGAACCCCCCAGCCCCTGACTGCAGAAACTTGACCGCCTCGGGTGGGCGGCGACGGGGTTCTACGAGATCCACGGCCGGCGGGTCGGGGTCCGATCGACGTCCGCATGGTTCTCCGATTGGCTCGACCGAGCCCTCGACTCCTACGTCACCGACGCGGGGTCCGAGCCGACCCAGTACTCGATCGTGGTCGGGGAAACCGCCGAGGGATCGACCGGTCGTCCGAAGGGACGGAAGCTCCACATCCTCTACCGAGGTACGGCGGCGATCGTGCGGACGACCGATCTCCAGACGCTCACACGCTGCCTTCTCGCCGAACTGGGGTCGGTGGGGCTCCACGAGCGAGACGACGCCATCTTTCTCTCAGCGGGAGCTCTCGTCGTCGGCGGTGGCTCGGCCGCGCTCGTGCCGGGGTACTTCGTGGCTCGGTTGGCTCGCCTCCGGCGGCGCGCGGAGCTCTCCGGCGTCCTCCTTCCGGGAACCGCCGTCTCGGCGCTCGATCTGGCCAGCGGGCGACTGGTTCCGCTTCCGGCCCTGGACGTGGCGCGAGGGGCGTTCATCGAGCTCGCGAACGGTCGAGTTTCGCACCAGCCCGACCCGCGCGCGCTCATCGAACGCCCCGTCGAGCTCGGTGCCGTGCTCTCCTTGGGACCATCCGCCGCTCCGGGCCTCCAGCCGATCCCCAAGGCGCTTGGTCTCTATCGCTGGTCCGCGAAGGTCCTCAACCTCGGACAACTGAGAGGGAGGGCGGTGGAAGCGCTCGGGCGGGTCCTCGAGGACGTCCCCAGCCTCGAGGTGGGCTGGGAGGATCCGGCCACGTGGCTCGGCGACCTCGGAGAGCTGCTCGCAGCGCCGTCCGACCGATCCGCCCCCGAGGATGTCGACTACGCGCCCCGTGGTAGTGGAAATACGCGCGTGGGCCGATGAGAGACGCACGTTCGACCTCTACCGTCGGGTCCCTCATGTCCGTCCAAACGAATGTCGACGCCGTCCACGATCGGGAGAGCGATACCGATCTCGCTGCTCGCATCGTCCGACGGTTGCGACGCGACGTCCCATTGGTGCTGCTGGACCTGGCGCTCGTCTTCCCCGCGTACCTCGCGCCCCTCGCTCTGCGATTCGACGGGAGCATCCCTCCTCGCTACTGGCACAACTACTGGATCCTCGTCCCGATCGCGGCCGCGCTGCATCTCCTCGCGAACTACACGTTCGGCCTGTACGGGCAGATGTGGCGGTACGCGAGCATCGAGGAAGCGCGCCGGCTCGCTTTGGCGGGCGCCGCGTCCTTCCTCTTGATCGTGGTCGGCGGGGGGCTGCTCCAGTTCGACGGCCTCCGACCCCTCCCCTTGTCCACGGTGGTGTTCGGAACCGGTCTCTCCGTGGCCGCGTTCGGAGCGATCCGCTTCCAGAGCCGGCTTTTTGGATTCCGCAGGCGGACCGTTCGAGGGGAGGTTCGGAGTCCGACGCGGGTGCTCCTGATGGGCGCCGGTGACGCCGGTGCGATGGTGCTGAAGGACATCCTCGCCCACTCCTCCATCGGCCTCGAGCCGGTCGGCATCGTCGATGACGATCCTCGGAAGCTCGGGCTCCATCTCCACGGCATCCGCGTCCTCGGCAACCGCTCGGCCATCCCCACGCTGGCCGAGCGACTCGAGGTCGACGAGGTCTTGCTGGCGATCCCCAGCGCTGCGAGCGACCTGGTTCGAGATGTCGCCGCCCTCTGCGAGGAGGTGCAGGTCCATCTCCGCGTCCTCCCGTCTGCCCACGAGATCGTCGGGGGCCGAGTGGCTGCCCGTGACATCCGTGATCTGCGGATCGAGGACCTGCTCGGCCGGCAGCAGGTGGAGACCGACCTCGAGTCGGTCCGCCGGCTGCTGACGGGCCGCCGGGTGTTGATCACCGGCGCGGGGGGATCGATCGGCTCGGAGATCGCACGGCAGGTCGCCGAGTTCGAACCCGCTTCACTCATCCTGCTGGACAACGACGAGACCCACCTGCACGACGTCCAGACGGCGTTGTGGCTCTCCTGCCCGATCGAGGTCGTTCTCGCGGACGTCAGAGAGCCGCGGAGGATCTCCGAAGCCTTCGATCGCTACCGCCCCGAGATCGTCTTCCATGCCGCCGCGCTCAAGCACGTCCCGGTGCTGGAGACGCACCCCCGGGAGGCGGCGCACACCAACGTGATCGGAACGGCGAACGTCGTCGACGCGGCCGCGGCGGCGGGCGCCGAGCGCTGCGTCCTGATCTCATCCGACAAGGCGATCAACCCGGTGAGCGTCATGGGAGCGTCGAAGCGGATCGCCGAGGAGATCGTCCGAAGCCTGTCGGGCGGCGCCCTCCTTCCCTGTGTCGTCCGATTCGGAAACGTGCTGGGCAGTCGAGGAAGCGTGATCCCGACGTTCCTGCGGCAGATCGAAGCGGGAGGACCCGTCACGGTGACCGACCCCGCGATGACCCGCTATTTCATGAGCGTCCAGGAAGCGGTACAGCTCGTCCTGCAAGCGGCGGCGCTGTCCAGTGGCGGCGAGATCTATACGCTCGAGATGGGCGAGCAAGTGCGCATCATCGACCTCGCACGGAAGGTGATCCGGTTGGCCGGCCGGGTGCCCGACCGGGATGTGTCGATCGCCATCACGGGGATCCGACCCGGCGAGAAGCTCGCGGAGGAGCTGTTCGAGCCGGACGTGGCGTCGTCTCCGACCGATCACCCGGGGATCCGCGCGACGCAACCGCCGCTCCCCGACCCTGATGTTCTCCGGCGTCGACTCGAAGAGCTCGAGCGCCTGGTGGCGGATGGTCGGGACGAGGACTTGATCGAAGCGCTCGGGGCCAAGAGGCAACGGGTGACCGAGCGGGTCGTCGTCGTGGAAGAGCAGATCATCGCCGTGGGGGAAGCCTCGTGAGCCAGCGAGCATTGTCGTTCGCCGTCATACACCCTGAGGCGATCGCTGCCGAGGGCATCGCCGTCGCCCTGGCTCGATACCCGGGGCTGGTGCCGGCCGGCACCGGGCGGTCGGCGACGGAGGGACTTCGGTTCGGCGACCGGGCCGACGTCATCGTGATGCACGGCGGTCTCGACGGCGCGAACGTGTGCGCCCGGAGGCTTCGGGCCCGAGGCCTGCGCGTGATCCTGATCTCGAAGCCGGAAGGCATCGACGGTGGAGAACCGTCCGTGACGTCGGACACGTCGATCCGGGACCTGGCTGCGCAACTCATCCCGGGAGCGTCCCTGCCGGCCGAGCGCCTCCCCACACTCACGCCTCGCGAGCGGCAGATCCTCTCGCTCGTCTCGGACGGACTGGCGGGGAAGCAGGTCGCGAGGGTGCTGGGGATCAGCCCGAAGACCGTGGAACGTCACAAGACGCGGATCTATTCGAAGCTCGGTGTACCGAACCAAGCCGCCGCCGCCGGGCTCGCGGCTCGCGCATACCAGGGACAAGAGAAGAGGTCGAGTGGAACCGGTTGAGTATCTGAGAGGCATCCGTCGTCGCTGGCGTGTGATCCTCGCCGCCGTCGTGGTGTCGGCGGCTGTAGCGATGTTCACGAACGCCGCCGTGCCCGCGAACCAGGACGAAGGGGAGGAGTTCCTGGCATCCGTGCTGTTGCTGGATGCCCGAGGCGCCCAGTTCGGAGCGGAGACTCGGGGCGCCCAGGGTGTGAGCCTCGACACGATCGCGATCTTCGTGACCCTCGACGATGTGGCGAAGCGGGCCGCGAAGCAGCTGAACAGCAGGCAAGTACCGAGTGTCCTGGCCGAGTCGATCGAGGCATCCGCAGACACCGATACGGGGATCCTCACGATCAGCGCGACCGCTCGTACCGGCAACCGCGCGGAGCGAGTGGCCGGTGCCTTCGCCGGGGCGCTCACGGACTACCTCAAAGATCAAAGGCGTAGCGAACTCCAGCTGCAGATCAAGACACTGGAGGAACAGATCCGGCGACTGCCGCCTGACGACGCCCGTGGATCCTCGACGGAACGCCTTAGCCTGTCGAGCCAGATCACGACTCTCAAGCTCGAGCTCGCTGCTCCTCTCGGGCTGCCCGTGCTGGATACCACGGCAGCGGAAGGGGCCGAGGATCCCGGGCTCACCGCCCCGTCCTCCGGGCTGATGCGGCTCGCGATCGGTGCCGCGCTCGGCCTCCTCGGTGGGATCGCACTCGCACTCGTGCTGGAACGATTCGACCGGAAGATCACGACCTGGAGGACAGCCGAAGAGTTGCTTCCCTACCCGCTGCTCGCCGAGATCCCTCGGATGCGCATGTCGCGGCAACTGGCCGTCGTGGACCGGCCGACCTCTCGTGAAGCAGATGCGTTCCGCCTTCTCGCCTCAGCAACGGTCCACGCCATCGAGCAGGCTCGAACCGTACGCACGGAGGGCAACGGCCACGGAGCGATCCCTGAAACGCCGATGCTCGCAGTCACGAGCGCCGTGCGCTCCGAAGGGAAGAGCATGATCTCGGCCAACCTGGCCGCTGCCCTCGGCGAGATGGGTAAGAAGGTCATCGTGATGACGGCGGATCTTCGGTCCCCCACGATCCATCGATACTTCGACTCGCCAGGGTCCCCCGGTGTCGTCGACGCCGTCAACGATTGGGCGGGGCTCGCGGGCTTCCGGAGTATCCGCCACGCGACGAAGGCCCCGGGTGTCTCCGTCATCCCGCGTGGATCCTCGAGCTCGCGTCCTGCAGCCCTCCTCGCGACCGAGGAGGTCCAGAAGCTCCTCCGATACGCGAGGGCCGAGTGCGATGTCCTGATCGTGGATACGCCTGCGCTGCTTATCAGCGGCGACGCCGTCCCGCTGATGCAAGACGCGGACGGCGTGCTGCTCATCGCACGAGTGGGCAAGACGTCGATCGACGCTGCACAGCGCGTGAGTGAAACGCTCGCACGCCTGGGCGCTCCGGTGGTCGGATTCACGCTCAACGGCGCGAAGAGCGTGGGGTCAGGATGGCGGAGCAGCCCGTATCGGGTCGTCGGGCGCGAACCGTCTGTGGATCTCGCTCCCATCGTGACCAGCGACGCTCCCGACGCACTCCGAACGAGCCTGAGGGGATAACGGTGGGGGTTTCCCTCTCTAGCGTGTCACCATCCGGGCCCCTATCGTCTAGGTTGGGTGAGGTGTGTGCTCCAGACGCCTGACGAAGTGGTACGCGCACTGGTCACGTACACCGATTGGTGGCAGCCGACCACCACATCACTGATGCAGGTCGGGGCTATGCGGCGCTCCGGCAAAGGGTTCACCGATGGCATGCCTCCCGGACTCATCTCGACGATCGACGTACGAACCGAGCTCGGTCGGCGGATGAGTCTCCTCGAGGAGCGGGACCGCACCCTTCTGTTCCTTTGGTACGTGCGCCAACTAGCCGTCGCCGACATCGCGAAGCAGATCCGCACCTCTCGCCGCCATTGCTTTCGGCTCCGCGCGTCCGCGGTCCGCATGATCGTCGACCTCGGGGAACCAGATCGCGCCGCCTGAAAGACCATCGCTCACTCGCGTCTCGTCACCTGTCCACCGAGATGCTCACACAAGGGAAAAGGAGGAACACCGTGGACGTTGCTGATCGGATCCGAGGGTTCATCAGAGAAGAGGTTGTCCTCGATGCCGACGCGTCGATCGACGACAACGCACCGTTGCTCGAGGGCATCCTCGATTCGCTTGCCCTGATGCAACTCGTCGCGTTCCTTGAGGAAGAGTTCGAAACAGAGATCGACGACACCGATGTTACGGCCGAGAACTTCCGGACGATCGCCGACATCGAACGGCTCGTGGGGGGGCGGCTCACCCCCGCGTGAGA